>NZ_JBEXTT010000023.1:0-109815 GCF_040614155.1 Nocardiopsis sp. NPDC006139 | reverse complement strand
GGCCGGGCGCCCTCGGGGCGCCCGGCCGTCGCACGTCCGTGTCAGCCGCGGGTGCGGTAGCCGAAGAGCCGGACCGCGTACCCGGGGGAGTCGTTCTCGGCCTCCTGGATGAACCAGCGGTCGTCGTGCTCTCCCACCAGGAGCTCGTTCCACATCATGTCGATGAGCTTGAGCCGGGAGACCACCGACGCCTCGGGGTCCAGCACGATCGAGTAGGCCCGGTCGGTCAGCCGCTGCGTCACCATGCCCACGGACTGCCCGTCCCAGATGGCGGGGACGGGGGCGTGGCCGACCTCGACCCCGCACAGCCGCAGCTGCTCGACCTCTTCGTCCAGGGCCTCCGCGGCCAGCGCGCCGTCCAGGCGCAGGGCGTCCTCCAGCTCGTCGCGGTCCTCGTCGGCGCGCAGGTAGGCGTGGTACGTGCGACGGTTGCAGGTGCGGCACTTGCGCCAGACGACGCACCGGGCCAGTCCGTAGGCGGACTGGGCCTCGCCGACACTCTGGTAGTCGCTCACCTCGCGAATCGTGCCGCATTCGCAGCACAGGGCCGTGAGATCCTGCTTCATCAGAGTCCCCCCTCCCAGGTGAGTATGCGACGGATGCGGGTCGTTAGGGAACCCGTTCGGTGAGGAAGTCGCGGCAAGGACTCGTCATCAATGCCCAAAATGACCCGGTGACGGGTTTCGCGTGGGCAGGTCCCGGTTCTCGACGTGTCCGTTCTCACCTCCTTCGTCCGGGCGCGTCCCCGTCCGCAGGGGAGGGCGGGGGCGCCGAGTACGCATACAAGGTGACCTACGTCTCATGGATCCGGTCGGGGGAAGGGGGGATCGGGACGCGCCGGGATCAGTCCAGGGTCCGACCGTTCTTGTTGCGGGCGCTCCAGTCCCGCATCCGCTGGGGGTAGCCCATGATCTGCACGTCGTACACCGGGATGCCCCGCTTGGACGCCACCTTGCGGATGACCGCGGGGGAGCCGCAGCGGCGCCGGATCCACTCGCCGTCGGTGGCCACCGCCACCGCCGTGGTCTGGGTCGCGAAGGTCTCCGGCTCGACGAAGAACTCCACGCCCACCCTGCTCTGCGCGAACTCGATCAGAGCCTTGATGTCACCGTCCTCGGTGGCGCGGTCGAACCGGGCCTTGCCGGAACGATTGGCCTTGCGCAAGCCGAAGCGGTCTCGCCATCCCATCGGTGTCCTTGTCCCCTAACAGAGGTAGTGCGGTCGGGTGGCCCCGAGTCTATCGATGCGACTTTCATGATCAGAGGCCTCGACCGCCTGTCCTGCACCGGTTTCACGCGTTTTCCGGACAGGCCCGCACACCGGCTGCTACGTTCTGTTCCCACGGCACTACAGGGGGAGACGATGATGCCGATGTGGACGTGGGCGGGGGAGACCGCACGCCGACTCGCCAACGCAGGACAGGCCGAGCTGGCCGAGGCCGTCGTCGGCCTGCCCGAACTGGCGGAGGCGGGTGACGCCGTCCAAGTGGAGGCGGTCGCCCGCTCCGCACTGCGCACCGCCCGCCGCCTGGTGGCCGAGGCGGGCGCCGAGAACGCCGAGGTGCCCGGGGTGTTCGGCCCCGCCACCCTCTTCTTCCTGGCCCACTGGCCGCTGGCGGTCCGGGTCTCGGCCCTGGCCGAGGGCGGCCGGGCGCTGCCCCGCGCGGTGGCCGCCGCCGAGGACGCGCCGGGCCCGCACGCCCACGGGCCGCTGCCGGTCTCCGCGCTGGAGACCCTGGTCCGCTGCCACGCCAACGTCGACGCCGCGGGCACCGTCGGCCTGCGCCGCGAACTGCTGTCGTCGCGCAACCTCGCCGGGTGGGAGCGTACCCCCGCCTGGCCGGCCTTCACCCTGGCCCGGGTGCACCTGCTCATCGACGAGGGCGACCCGGAGCGCGCCGAGGCCGAGCTGCGCCGCTACGAGCACACCGCCACCGGCCCCGCCCTGCTCGGCGCCGACGGCATCTTCACCCTGGTCCGCGCCCTGCGCCACCGCGACGCGCACACCCAGGCACTGGAGGTGCTGGACCGGATGGAGGCCGAGCTCGCGCTGGAGCCGAACAACCCGCGAAGGCCCGCCCTGCGCCGCCGGATCCGGTTCGAGCGCGCCCGGCTGCTGTCCTGGGTGGCCCGCCTGGGCCAGTGCCCGGCCCGCGACGCCGTGGCGCCCCTGCCCACCGTGGAGGAGGCCGAGGCCCACCCGGCCCTGCGGCCGGCCTGGGTGGAGGCGGTGGAGAACCTGGTCTGCCAGGGCATCGTCCGCAACGACTGGCGGCTGGGCGTGCGCGTCACCACCTGGTCCCGCTACTTCGAGCGCGTGGGCGCGCCCCGGCGCGGCGCCGAACTCGCCCTGGCCGCGGCCCGCCTGGCCGTGGGGCGCGGCGCCCTGTGGGTGGCGGGCTGCTCCGCCCGCCGCGCCGAACGCCTCATGGGCGACCTCGCCAACACGGGGGAGATCCGCGGCGACCTCGCCGAGGTGCACGCCATGATCGCCGCCATGCCGGCCGTGCGCCCCCTGGCCCCGCCCGACCGCATCCTGGACTTCCTGCGCGCCCAGCCCGCCGAGGAGGTCGACCCGGAGAACCAGGCCGAGCAGGTCAACGCCGCGCTGGAGCACCGGCCGCACGACACCCTGCTGCTCACCGCGCTGGGCCAGGTCGGCCGCACCCTGATGCTCTCCGACGCCGCCACCGAGCCCCAGTGGCGCCACGTCCGCGAACGGCCCGGCGACCAGCGCGCCGCGCTGTCCCTGCTGGAGACCCTGCTGCACGACAACGACACCGCGGGCGTGCGCGACCTGGTCCGCACCCTGGCCGCCGGCGCCCTGCCCGCGCACTCCGGCGACGTCCTGGCCGCCGACCGCGCCGCCGTGCTCGCCCCGCACAGCTGACCCGCCGACACCGACCCGCCGCGGACCCCGCCCCGTCCGCGGCAGGGCCCGTTCGCGCTAACGGGCGGGAGAGGGCTCCCCGGCGGCCAGCGCCCGGCCGGCCGGATAGGCCAGGGCGGCCGCGGGCAGGCGCGCCGGGCGGCCGCTGGCCAGCACCCGCACCCGGCCCCCGCCGACCGCTGCGGTCCCGGCGGCCCCGACGTCTTCGGCGGCACCGATACGGCGCAGCGTCTGCGCGGCCACGGCGTCCGCCGCGGTGAACAGCTCCACCCCGGCCGCGGCGCCCGACCGGGCCCTCAGGGCCTCGGTGATCGCCTCACCGACCAGGTCGTAGTGCGTGCACCCCAGCACGATCCCGCGCACCCGGCCCGGCGTGCGCTCCGCGGCGTAGGCGACCGCGTCGGCGATCCGTCCCGGGTCGGCCGACTCCACCGCCTCCGCCAGCCCGACGCACGCCACCGGCGTCACGTCCACGCCCCGGGCGAAGGTCTCCACCAGCCGCCGCTGGTACTCGCTGCGCGTCGTCGCCTCGGTCGACCACACGGCGATCGGCGTGCCCGCGGCCGCCGCGGGTTTGATCGCCGGGACCGTCCCCACCACCGGCACACCCGGCTCGAACCGCTCCCGCAGCTCCGCCAGCCCGTGCACCGACGCCGTGTTGCACGGCACCACCACGGCGTCCACATCGCCCCCCGCCGCGTCCACGGCGGCCCGGGCGCCGGCCAGGGCGCGCTCGACGATCTCGTCGTGGGTGCGCGGCCCCCACGGCATGTGGTCCGGATCCATGGACAGGTACAGCTCGGCGTCCGGCCGGGCGGCGAACAGCGCCGCGGCGGTGGACAGCATGCCGATTCCGGAATCTACGACAGCGATGCGCATGAACCCCGATCCTATCCGCGGGCCCCCGTCCCCCACCCGACCCACCGCCCTGACCGGCGGTGCGGCCCCGGGGCGGGCCGTTTCCACCGCGACACGACATAAATGGGGTGGTCTCCTTCGTTACCGATAGGTAGAACTGAGGGGATCGGTCACTTCCGGCCCACCGCGACCGGATCCGACCGTTCCACGCTGTGCCTCACTCGCGCGCGCCACGACCGGGAACGGGATCAGGGATGAGTCCTCAACGGCAGGGAACGAACAGCGACACCGCCTCCGGCGGCGACACCGGGCTGGCCCGGCACATCGCAGCGGTCAACCGCCTGCGCCGCGACTACCGGTCCCTGCCCTCCGACGCGCCGGTCCGGCTGGCCAAGCCCACCTCCAACCTCTTCCGGTTCCGCGAGCCCACCTCCGCGCCCACCCTCGACGTCTCCGCCTTCACCGGCGTCATCTCCATCGACCCCGTCGAGCGCCTGGCCGACGTCGGCGGCATGACCACCTACGAGGACCTGGTCGCCGCCACGCTCCCGCACGGGCTCATGCCCACCGTCGTCCCCCAGCTGCGCACCATCACCCTGGGCGGCGCCGTCACCGGGATGGGCATCGAGTCCTCCTCCTTCCGCAACGGCCTGCCGCACGAGGCCGTCCAGGAGATGGAGATCCTCACCGGGTCCGGCGACATCGTCACCGCCACCCGCGACAACGCCCACGCCGACCTCTTCCACGGCTTCCCCAACTCCTACGGCACCCTCGGCTACAGCCTGCGCCTGCGCATCGAGCTGGAACCCGTCTCCCCGTACGTGCACCTGCGCCACCTGCGCTTCCACGACGCGGCCGAGGCCATGGACGCCCTGGCCCGCATCTGCGCCGACCGCACCCACGACGGACAGCCGGTCGACTTCGTCGACGGCGTCGCCTTCTCCCGCGACGAGCTGTACCTGACGGTGGCCCGCTTCACCGACCGGGCCCCCTGGGCGAGCGACTACACCGGGCAGGAGATCTACTACCGCTCCATCCAGGCCAACGCCGACAACGGCCCGGGCGACTACCTCACCGTCCACGACTACCTGTGGCGCTGGGACACCGACTGGTTCTGGTGCTCGCGCGCCTTCGGCGTGCAGAACCCGGTGGTGCGCTCCCTGTGGCCGCGCTCCCTCAAGCGCTCCGACGTCTACCGCAGGCTGGTGGCCTGGGACCGGCGCACCGCCTTCTCCCGGCTGCTCAACCACTACCGGGGCCGCCGCCCCCAGGAACCCCTCATCCAGGACATCGAGGTGGGCGTGGAGCGCGGGGCCGAGTTCCTCGACTTCTTCCACGGGGAGATCGGCATGACCCCGGTGTGGATGTGCCCGCTGCGCCTGCAGGAGCCGCGCCGGGCCGGCCTGGAGCCCGGCGGCCACGTGTGGCCGCTCTACCCGCTGGAGAACGACCGCCTCTACGTCAACTTCGGCTTCTGGGGCATGGTCGACATGAAGCCCGGCCAGCGCCGCGCCCACCACAACCGGCGGGTGGAGGAGCGCGTCGCCGAGCTCGACGGCCACAAGTCGCTGTACTCCGACTCCTTCTACACCGAGGAGGAGTTCTGGCGCCTCTACAACGGCTCCGCCTACGCCGACCTCAAGGAGACCTACGACCCGCGGGGGAGGCTGCTCGACCTGTACGCCAAGTGCGTACGCAATGGATGACACCGCACGGAAACGGGAGGCGACCCGTGGAGCGGGCCGCGTCCGCGAGAGGAAGGGAAAGAAGAACATGCGGCTCGCCGAGATCTTCGAGCGCGTCGTGGGACCCGACGCGCCCATCCGCTTCACGGCCTACGACGGCAGTGCCTCCGGAGACCCGGACAGCGACGTCCACCTGCACGTGCGCACCCCGGTCGCGGTCAACTACCTGGCCCAGTCGCCCAACGCGCTGGGCCTGACCCGCGCCTACGTCTCCGGGCACCTGGAGGTGGAGGGCGACATGTACACGATCCTCCGGCGGATGTCCGACTTCGTCTTCGCGGAGGGGTTCAACGTGTCCGCCCGCGACCTGGCGGCCATCGCCCGCTCCGTGGGCTGGGTCAAGTTCGTCAACCGGGTCGCCCCGCCGCCCCAGGAGGTGACGCGCGGCCGCCTGGCCGGGCTGGGCTGGCGCCACTCCAAGCAGCGCGACGCCGAGGCCATCCACCACCACTACGACGTCTCCAACGCCTTCTACGAGCTGGTGCTGGGCCCGTCCATGACCTACACCTGCGCGGTCTTCGACGACGCCGACGGGGTCCTGGACCGGGTGGAGGCGGACGACGGCGCCCTGGAGAGCGCCCAGTTCCGCAAGTACGAACTGGTCGCGAACAAGCTCGGCCTGGAGCCGGGCATGCGCCTGCTCGACGTGGGCTGCGGCTGGGGCGGCATGGTCATGCACGCGGCCCGCGAGCACAAGGTCAAGGCCCTGGGCGTCACCCTGTCCAAGGAGCAGGCCGAGTGGGCGGCCAAGCGCATCGCCCAGGAGGGGCTGTCCGACCTGGCCGAGGTCCGCCACATGGACTACCGGGACGTCCCCGACGGCGGCTTCGACCGGATCAGCTCCATCGGCCTGACCGAGCACATCGGCGCCCGCAACCTCCCCTCCTACTTCTCGTCGCTGAACGACAAGCTGGTGCCGGGCGGCCGGCTGCTCAACCACTGCATCACCCGGCCCCGCAACGACCTGCCCCCGATGGACACCGACGGGGTCATCAACCGCTACGTGTTCCCCGACGGCGAGCTGGAGGGGCCCGGGCAGATCCAGACGGCCATGAACGACGCCGGGTTCGAGATCCGGCACCAGGAGAACCTGCGCGAGCACTACGCGCTCACCCTGCGCCACTGGGGCGCCAACCTGGAGCGGAACTGGGACGCGGCGGTCGCCGAGGTCGGCGAGGGCACCGCCCGGGTCTGGCGGCTGTACATGGCCGGGTGCGTGCTCGGCTTCGAGCGGAACGTGGTGCAGCTCCACCAGATCCTGGGCGTCAAGCTCGACGGCACCGACGCCCACATGCCGTTGCGCCCGCGGTTCCAGTAGGGGGCGGGGCCGGGAACGCCGTTCGCCCGCGGCGATCCCGGCCTGTCCGCGCCCCGCCGCGGCCCGCGGCACGGCATCATGGACGCGAGACCCTACGAGGAGTGCCCGTGACCGAGAACGCCGGGGGGGAAGGCCCCCTCGTCCCGGACCAGCCGGACCACGTCAAGCGCACCGCGATCGACCTGATCGCGGCCTACGCCGACCGCAACCGGGACGAGCTGGAGCGGGTGATCCCGCGGGCGGCCGACGACGCCGGGGCGGTGCAGTCGGAGCTGCGCGTCATCTCCGCGTTCCTGGGCCGCCGGGTCCAGGAGACCGGAGTGGTGTGGAAGCCCGCCGACTCCCGGGAGGCCGTGGCCCGCACCGTCGCGGAGATGCTCCCGCCGGAGCTGGAGTTCGCGGTCTCCACCGCCTGGGAGGCCCACACGGTGGGCGAGGAGGAGGCCGCCGAGCGCTTCACCCGCGGCGACCCCATGGTCTACGTCCACATGCTCGCCGCCTTCTCCGCCGCCATCGGCCTGGCGGTGTACAAGCGCGCCGAGCTCATCTCCACCCTGCGCCAGGTGACCGGCCTCTCCGAGTAGGGGGCACGGGGCCCCGGGGCGGGGCCGGGGGAGGCGGGCCCTCCTCCGGCACGCCTCTCCGGAGCCCCGGAAACCCCTGCGGCACCGGGGTTCCCGGGCGTGGCCGGCGGCGTCCCCTAACAGCTCAGACACAAAATGGAGTGGTTTACTTCACTCCGAGCCGTTCTTTACGTAGGTTTCCTACCAACCCCGAGGGGACCCACGACAGGAACGGGAGGCGAGCCCATGGCCCGCAGACGAACCCGAAAGCACGTTCCGCTCCCCGCAGCCGCACTCGCCCTGACCCTGGCCGCGACCGCGTGCGCGGGAGGCGGCGGCGACGGCGGCGGTGACACCGACAGCCTCACCGTGTGGATCATGGAGGGCACCAACCCCGACGCCACCGGCTTCTTCGACGAGGTCAACGCCGCCTTCACCGAGGAGACCGGCATCGAGGTGGTGGTCGAGTTCGTCCCGTGGGACGGCGCCCAGGACAAGATCTCCACCGCCATCGCCGGCGGCACCATGCCCGACGTCATCGAACTCGGCAACACCTTCGTCCCCGGCTTCGCCGACTCCGGGGCCCTGCACGACCTGTCCGCCTACGGGGTCGACACCTCCCTCTACGTGCCGGGCCTCATGGAGATGGGGGCCCTGGACGAAGGGGTCTACGGCGTCCCCTGGTACGCCTCCATCCGCTCCATGGTCTACCGCACCGACGTGTTCGAGGAGCACGACCTGGAGGTGCCCCGGACCTGGGACGAGCTCCGCGAGACCGCCCTGGAGATCAAGGAGGCCGAGCCGGACATGGTCGCCCTGCCGGTGCCGGGCGACGCCCAGTACTCGGTCATGCCGTGGATCTGGGGCGGCGGGGCCGAGATCGCCGTCCAGGAGGACGACGGCACGTGGGTGTCCGGGGTGGACTCCCCCGAGGCGCGCGAGGGCATCGCGTTCTTCACCGGCCTGGCCCTGGAGGACGGCACCTCCACCACCGGCGCCGTCAACTGGAACGAGATCAACATCATGGAGTCGTTCTCCGAGGGCGACGCCGCCATCGCGCTGCTCGGCAGCGCCAACCCCAAGGCCATCGTCGAGAACAACCCCGAGCTGGAGGGCCGGCTGGGCTCCTTCCCCATCCCGGGGCGGGAGGCCGGGACCTACACGCCGTCGTTCGCCGGGGGCTCGCTGCTGTCGGTGTTCGAGGGCACCGGCAACGAGGAGGCCGCCTGGAGCTACGTGGAGCACCTCACCGGCGAGGACAACATGATGCTCTGGGCCGAGCAGACCGGGTTCTTCCCCGGCCTCACCGGGAGCGTCGACGCGTTCACCGCCTCGGCCGACCCCGTCCTGGAGGCCTACGCCGTCCAGTTGGGGGAGGCGAGCAAGGGCGTGCCCACCGCACCCGCCTGGAGCCAGGTGGAGGCCGAGAAGGTCCTGGTCGGCATGCAGCAGTCCATCCTCAACGGCACCTCGGTGGAGGACGCCACCGCCCAGGCCGCCGACGACATCGAACGCATCCTCAACGGAGGTTGACACGTGGGAACACCGGTCGGGCAGGCGGTCGGCGGCACGGGCCCGGGGCTCCGGGCGCCGGCCGGCCCGCCCGGCCGGGGGCGGCGAGCTCCCGCCCTCGGCCTGAGGCGGCGCGGCGCACTGCTGCCCTGGGTGCTGCTCGCCCCCGCCCTGGCGGTCATCGCCGCCCTGCTGCTCTTCCCCCTCGCCCGGATCGTGTGGCTGTCGTTCCGCGAGTACCGGCTGCGCAACCTGGTGTCGGGGGAGTCGGACTTCATCGGCCCGGCCAACTACGTCACCCTGTTCACCGACTCCTACCTGTGGCGGGTCGCCCTGCCCAACACGGTGGGGTTCGCCGTGGTCGCGGTCGTCTCCACCGTGGTGCTGGGCACCCTCGTGGCCCTGCTGCTGTCCCGGCTGCGCCCGGTCACCCGGGTCGTCGTGGTCTCCTGCATCATGGTCGCCTGGGCCATGCCCGCCGTCAGCGGCACCTACGTGTGGCTGTGGATCTTCGACGTCGACGGCGGCGTCGTCGCCCAGGCCCTCAAGGGCGCCGGCCTGCTGGGCCCCGAGGGGTACAACTGGTTCGCCGACCGGCTGTTCTTCTATGCGGTCGTCGTGCTCAACGTGGTCCACGGCGGGTTCCCCTTCGTGGCCGTCACCGTCCTGGCCGGGCTGCTCACCGTGCCCCGTGAACTGCACGAGGCCGCCCTGCTGGACGGCGCCGGGGCGTGGAAGCGGTTCTGGCACGTCACCTTCCCGGTCCTGCGCCCGGTGTTCGCCGTCGTCACCATCCTGTCCACCATCTGGGACTTCAAGGTCTTCGCGCAGGTCTACCTGATGCCCGGCGGCGGGGTCGGCGGCTCGGAGATGCTCAACCTGGGCGTGTGGACCTACGTGAGCTCCTTCGGCCAGAGGGACTACGGAATGGGATCTGCCATCGCCGTGGTCCTCACCCTGCTCCTGCTGGCGGTCACCGCGGTCTACCTGCGGGCCCTGTTCCGAGAGGACGAACTGCGTTGAGCGCCCGGGCCGACACCGCCGCGGCCGCCGCCTGGGAGAGCCGGGTCCGCCGGGCCCGCCGCCGCGGCGGCGCCCTGCGCCTGACCCGGCTCGCCGGGCGGGCCGCCGGGGTGGCCGCGATCCTGCTGTTCACCCTGTTCCCCGTCTACTTCATGCTCGCCAGCGCGTTCTCCGACCGGATGACCTCCGCCGTCGGGACGCTGGTGCCCCGCGACCCCACCCTGGACAACTTCGTCCACGTCCTGACCGAGGGCGACTTCGGGACGTACATGCTCAACTCGCTGGCGGTCGCCTGCATCACCGTCGCCGGGGCGTGCGTGCTGTCGCTGCTGGCGGCCGTGGCCGTGGCGCGCTTCCGGTTCCGGTTCCGCACCGCGATCCTGGTGATGATCCTCGTCGTCCAGATGGTGCCGCTGGAGGCCCTGGTCATCCCGCTCTTCCTCCAGGTCCGCGACCTCCGGCTGCTCAACACCGTGCTGGGCCTGGGCATCGTCTACATCGCCCTGTCGCTGCCGCTGGCGGTGTGGATGATGCGCGGGTTCGTGGCCGCGGTCCCCAAGGAGGTGGAGGAGGCCGCCTACATCGACGGCGCCTCGTGGCCGGTCATGTTCTGGAAGGTGCTGTTCCCGCTGGTCGCGCCCGGCCTGGTGGCGACCGCGATCTTCGCGTTCATCATCGCCTGGAACGAGTTCGTGCTCGCCCTGACGTTCATGCAGCAGAGCGACAAGTACACGGTCGCCGTGGGCCTGCGGCAGTTCTTCGGCGAGTACGCCAACGAGTGGGGGCACGTCATGGCCGCGTCCACCCTCATCACCCTGCCGGTCATGGTCTTCTTCGTCCTCGTGCAGCGCTGGCTGGCCTCCGGGCTGGTCCAGGGCGCCGTCAAGGGCTGAGCGGGCCCGGCGGCGGGCCGGGGGCGGGCCGGGGGCGAAGGGAAGGGGCGGGACCCGGCCGGGTCCCGCCCCTCGTCCGCACTGCGGGGTCAGTCGCGCAGCTCGCGCTTGAGGATCTTGCCGGTGGCGGTCATCGGCAGGCTCTCCCGGAACTCGATCTCTCGCGGGTACTTGTACGCCGCCAGGCGCTCCCTGGCCCACCCGGTCAGCTCCTCGGCGGTGAGCCCGGCGCCCTCCTTGAGGATCACGAACGCCTTGATCTCCTCGCCGTGGGTGTCGTGCGGGACGCCGACGACCGCCGCGAGGCTGACCGCCTCGTGCCCCATCAGGACCTCCTCGACCTCGCGCGGGTACACGTTGTACCCGCCGCGGATGATCATGTCCTTGGAGCGGTCGATGATGAAGTAGAAGCCCTCGTCGTCGCGGCGGGCGATGTCGCCGGTGCGGAACCAGCCGTCCCTGATCACCTCGGCGTTGACCTCGGGCCGGTTGTGGTAGCCCTTCATCACCAGGTGGCCGCGGATGGCGATCTCGCCGACCGGGTCCTCGTCGCCGGTCTTGACGACCTCGTTCCACTCCGGGTCGATCAGCTTCATCTCCACACCCCACACCGGCTTGCCGATCGAGCCGGTCTTGGCCTTGACGTTGGGGTTGTTGAAGGACGCCACCGGGGAGGTCTCGGACAGGCCGTAGCCCTCCTTGATGCCGACGCCGAAGGTGTCCTGGAAGTCCTGGGCGAGCTGGGCGGGCAGCGCCGCGCCGCCGGAGACCGCGTCGACGATGTTGTCCGCGATCGCCTTGATGTCGTACTTCCCCTCGCCGGCGGAGCGCACGGCGTTGAGCAGGCCCCAGTACATGGTGGGCACGCCCGCGAAGCCGGTGACGCCCTCCTTCTCCATCAGGCGCAGGGCCTCGTCGCCGTCGAACCGCGGCATCAGCACCAGGGTCGCGTGCCGGTAGAGGGCCGCGTTGAGCATGACGGTCTGGCCGAAGATGTGGAACAGCGGCAGCACCACCAGGGCCACGTCGCGGCCGTCCGGGTGGGGGTTGACCAGGCTGGAGGAGACGACCGCGTTCATCATCAGGTTGTTGTGGCTCAGCTCGGCGCCCTTGGGCTTGCCGGTGGTGCCGCTGGTGTAGATGATGACGGCCGTGTCGTCGGAGCTGGCCTGGACGGTCTCGAACTCGCCGGGCTGCCCCTCCAGGGCCTTCCACAGGGTCTGGGCGCCCTCGATGGCGGACTCGGTCGCCCCCGGGACGGCGGGCAGGTCGATGTAGGTCTCGCAGGTGTCCACCTGGCCGAACGCCTCGAAGGCGCGCTCGCCCAACGGCAGCTCCGGGGTGCCGGTGAACGCGAAGATCGCCTTGGCGCCGGAGTCCTCCAGGTGGTAGGCGATCTCACGCGGCGTGAGCAGGACGTTGAGGGGGACGACCACCGCGCCCGCCTTGAGCGCTCCGTAGTAGACGAAGGGGAAGTACGGCACGTTGGGGCTGGCCAGGGCCACCCGGTCGCCGGGCCGGATGCCCCGGGAGACGAGGAGGTTGGCCACCTGGTTGGCGATCATGTTGGTGATCGCGTAGTTCAGGCGCAGATCGCCGAAGACCAGGCAGTCCTTCTCCGGGACGGATCTGGCACCGTCCTCCAGGACCACGGACAGGTTGAGCATGGGGCCTCCCGCAGGCAGATGTGTCCAGGGACGACAAGGGAACGGGACCCGGGTGTGATCCGGGTCGCGTGTTCTGCGCCACTCTCACGACTGAGTTGACGGAAGAGTAACAAACCGGACAGTCGGTGTGGAGGGGAAGGAGGTCCGTAATCTCACGCAATGTCAGGTGACGCACCGTGACGAATGCGGGGTGCCGCGGCCGGTCCGGGGGCGCCGTCCACAGGCGGGGAAACCCGTCCGCGTCCCGGTCCCCCAGCCGATAACCTGAGGGGGAACGGATCTCGCATGTTGGTCCGCGGATCCCATGTACGACCGAACCCGAGGGAACAAGCAGCGATGACAGCGGTAGACGGCGACCAGACGACGGGCGACACCTACGACGCCCGCGCCCTCCAGGACAAGTGGCAGGCGCGCTGGGCCGCCGAGCTCCCGTTCCAGGCCGACGAGGACCCCGGCGACACCCGCCCCCGCTCCTACATCGTCGACATGTTCGCCTACCCCTCCGGCGACCTGCACATGGGCCACGCCGAGGCCTACGCCATCGGCGACGTGATCGGCCGCTACCGCTTCCAGCGCGGCGACAACGTGCTGCACCCCGTCGGCTGGGACTCCTTCGGCCTGCCCGCCGAGAACGCCGCCATCAAGAACGACTCGCACCCCGCCGCGTGGACCTACGCCAACATCGAGACCCAGGCGGCCTCCTTCCGCCGCTACGGCATCGCCGTCGACTGGTCCCGGCGCATCCACACCAGCGACCCCGAGTACTACAAGTGGAACCAGTGGCTGTTCACCCGGTTCTTCGACCGCGGGCTGGCCTACCGCAAGGACGGCCAGGTCAACTGGTGCCCCAAGGACCAGACCGTGCTGGCCAACGAGCAGGTCGTCCAGGGGCGCTGTGAGCGCTGCGGCACCGAGGTCGTGCGCCGCAGCCTGAACCAGTGGTACTTCAAGATCACCGACTACGCGCAGCGCCTGCTGGACGACATGGACCAGCTGGAGGGCGGCAACTGGCCGGACGAGATCCTGGCCATGCAGCGCAACTGGATCGGCCGCTCCACCGGCGCGGACGTCGACTTCGCCATCGAGGGGCGCGAGGAGCCGGTCACCGTCTTCACGACCCGGCCCGACACCCTGTACGGCGCCACCTTCTTCGTGGTGGCCGCCGACGCCGACCTGGCCGACGAGCTGTGCGCCCCCGAGCAGCGCGAGGCCTTCGAGGCCTACCGCTCCGAGGTCGCCAAGCTCTCCGACATCGAGCGCCAGACCACCGAGCGCCCCAAGACCGGCGTCTTCCTGGGCCGCTACGCGGTGAACCCGGTCAACGGCGAGCGCATGCCCGTCTGGGCCGCCGACTACGTCCTGGCCGACTACGGCCACGGCGCCATCATGGCCGTCCCCGCCCACGACCAGCGCGACCTGGACTTCGCCCTGGCCTTCGGCCTGCCCGTGCGCGTCGTCGTCGAGACCGGCGAGCCCGACCCCGCAGAGACCGGCGTCGCCACCACCGGCGAGGGCAGCCTGCGCGACTCCGGCCCCCTGGACGGCCTGTCCAAGGCCGAGGCCATCGAGCGCATCATCGGCGTCCTGGAGGAGCGCGGCACCGGCCGCGGCACCGTCAACTACCGCCTGCGCGACTGGCTGCTGTCCCGCCAGCGCTACTGGGGCACGCCCATCCCGATCATCCACTGCCCCGCCTGCGGCCAGGTGCCCGTCCCCGACGAGCAGCTGCCCGTCACCCTGCCCGAGCTCAAGGGCGCCGAGCTGGCCCCCAAGGGCGTGTCCCCGCTGGCCTCCGCCACCGACTGGGTCAACGTCGACTGCCCGTCCTGCGGCGGCCCCGCCCAGCGCGACACCGACACCATGGACACCTTCGTGGACTCGTCCTGGTACTTCCTGCGCTACATCTCGCCGCACCTGGACACCGCGCCCTTCGACTCCGACCTGGTCAACGAGTGGGGCCCCGTCGACCACTACATCGGCGGCAAGGAGCACGCGACGCTGCACCTGATGTACGCGCGCTTCTTCACCAAGGTCCTGCACGACATGGGCATGGTGTCCTTCACCGAGCCGTTCCGCCGCCTGACCAACCAGGGCCAGGTCATCAACCAGGGCCGGGCCATGTCCAAGTCCCTGGGCAACGGCGTCGACCTGGGCAAGGAGATCGACGCCTACGGCGTCGACGCGGTCCGGCTGACCATGCTGTTCGCCAGCCCGCCCGAGGAGGACGTCGACTGGGCCGACGTGTCCGTCGTCGCCGCCCAGAAGTTCCTCAACCGGGCCTACCGGGTGATGAACGAGGCCGGTGCCGCATCCAAGCCCGGCGCCGACCCGGCCGCCGGCGACATCGAGCTGCGCCGCGCCACCCACCACGCCATCGACCAGGTCACCAACCTGATCGAGGCCAAGCGGTTCAACGTGGCCATCGCCCGCGTCATGGAACTGGTCTCCGCCGCCCGCAAGGCCATCGACTCCGGCCCCGGCGCCGCCGACCCGGCGGTGCGCGAGGCCGCGGAGTTCGTGGCCGTCGCCCTGTCCCTGTTCGCCCCCTACGTGGCGGAGGAGGGCTGGGAGCGGCTGGGCCACACCGGCACCGTCGCCGTCGGGAACTGGCCCGAGGCCGACCCCTCCCTGCTGGTCCAGGAGACCGTGACCTGTGTCGTGCAGGTGCAGAGCAAGGTCCGTGACAAGCTGTCCGTTGCGCCCGACATCGACCCGGCCGAACTGGAAAGGCTCGCGCTGGCGTCAGAGAAGGCGCAGGGCTTCATCGGCGACAAGCAGATCCGCAAGGTGATCGTGCGCGCGCCGAAACTGGTGAACATCGTCGTCGGCTGACCACCGCGACGGCGGCCGCGACCCGCGGCCGCCGTCGCACCTCGGTCGATCGGCGGCCGGACAGGGAGGCGGTGACCGGTTGGGTCCCCTCGCACGGGCGGGTGTGATCGCGGCGGGCGCGGTGGTGGTGTCCGCGTTGGCGATCGGCGGCGGCCTGTGGGCCGCACAGGACGACCCGGACCGACCCCACCCCGGGGACGTCCACACCGCCGCGCCCGACTGCGGCGACCTCGGAGAACTGCTCGACGAGCACCTGCCCGGCGCGGTCCGCGACCTCGCCGAGCGCGGGCCGCTCACCGGAGGCGAGGGCACCGTGTGCCGGTGGACCTCCGCCGGGACCTCCGACACCCCCCGCCAGGGCGTCCTGCGGGTGGAGTACTCCGCCCTGTTCACGGACTCCACCGCCGAGGAGCCCGTCTCCGGTGAGGACCGGGTGAGCGCGGCCGCCGCCGCGCTGGCCCCCGACGCCGCTGAGACCGTGGACCTGTCCACCGGCCGGGGCCTGGTGTGGCGCGGCGGCTCCGGCGACACCGAGCTCGCCTTCTGGGCCGACAACCTGCTGGTCCGGGTCTCCTACACGGCCGTCACCGGCGGCGAACCCGTCTCCCCCGACGAGGGCCGGGCCACCGCGGTCGCCTTCGCCGAACGGATCGGAGCCTCCCTGTGATGCCCCCCGGGCAGCCGCCCGAGACCGTGCCCTCCAGCCAGCCGCAGAGCCGGGGCTGCGCCACCGCCGGCGTGGTCGCCCTCGCCCTCCTGCTGCTCTCCGCCGCGGGCGGCGCCGCCTGGTACGTGCTGACCCGCGAGGACCCCGAGACCGGCGTGTACGACGCGGCCCCCGGCTGCGAGGTCGGCGAGACCGAGGCCCTGGACGCCCGGGTGCCCGAGCGCGAGCTCACCCTGGAGGAGCCCGTCGGCGGCGCCGCCGACCCCTTCGGCCAGGGCTGGCAGTGCCGCTGGGCCACACCCGGCGGCGACGGCGACTCCGTCCCCGCCACCGCCACCCTCGTCATGGTGGCCGCGCCCAACCCGGGCGGGGTGGTCACCGCGCGGGAGAACTTCGCCGAGACCACCGGGGCCCAGAGCACCTCCCCGGTCGACGACCTGGGGGAGGAGGCGGTGACCTGGCTCGACGAGACCGGTTACACCACCTCCTGCGTGGCGGTGCGGGTGTCCAACCTCTACCTGGAGAACTGCTACTCGGCCGCCGCCGGGTACGACGGCCGCGAACCCGCCGACGAGGAGCGCCTCTCCGCCGGCGCCGAGGAGATCGCCCGCGCCACCGTGGACGCCCTTCCCGAGGAGATCACCGCCGAGGGCGACTGACCCGCCCCGGCGGATCGGGCCGCGGCGACGGACGCGCCGTCACCGCGGTCCGCCGCCGGTCACCAGGCGGTGTCGACGAATTCCGCCAGCGCCGGGGCGACCTGTGGGGCGAAGGGGCGCTCGGCGTCCAGCACCGTCGCCCCCGGCCCGTCCTCGTAGACGCGGAAGATGTGGTCGGCGTCGGGGATGTCCACCCGCTCGGCCTCGGGCAGGCCGGTCATCAGCCGGTCCACCTCCTCGCCGGTGATCTGGGCGTCGGCCTCGCCCCACAGCACCAGGACGGGGGTGTCCTCGGGCAGTTCCGCGGCCAGCTCCACCGGGTCCATCCGGTCCATCCGGGCCAGGAACCCGGTGTTCTGCGGCGAGTACAGGGTGCCGACGACGCCGGTGAGGTCGTCGGGGACCTCCCGGCCGCCGCGCACCGCGGCCCGACCGGCGCGGGCGTCGGAGAGCATGGTCACCGCCTCCGTCTCGGTGAGCTGCCCCGCCGCCTCGACCGCGCGCACCTGCTCGGTGAGCTGGCGGTCCAGCACGTCCAGGTAGCGGTCGCCCACCGGGGCGGCCAGCACCAGGGCCGGTGCGGCGTCCACCAGGGTGTGGGCGCGCAGCGCGTAGAGGGAGCCCTCGCTGTGCCCGACCACCGCGGTGCGGGCCGGGTCCACCTCGCTCTGCCCCACCAGCGCCTCGTAGGCCGCGGCCATCTGGGCGTCGAACACGTCCGGGTCCACCGGGGCGTCCGGGTCGAGGCCGCCCAGTCCGGTCTCGCCGCTGCCGAGCTTGTCGTAGCGCAGGGAGGCCACCCCCGACTCGGCCAGGAGGCGGGCGAAGTTGAGGTTGGTGTTCGCGTCGGGGCGCATGTCGGCGTTGCCGTCGCGGTCGGTGGGGCCGCTGCCCGAGACGATCAGCGCGCCCGGTACCGGGCCGGACGTGTCCGCGGGCAGGGTGAGGGTGGCGAACACCTCGATCCCGTCCACGGTGAAGCTCAGCTCCCGCTCGGAACCCGCCACCCCGGGCGGCGGGGCGGCCTCCTCCTCGGCCGGAGCGCAGGCGGAGGTCGACAGCAGGGCCGCGGCCGCGGCGACCGCCACGGCGCGCCCTCGGACACGCGGGAAGACGAGGGAAGCGAACACCCCCATAGCCTAGGCGCCCGGGAGGACGCCCGATGCCCCGGGCGGCCCGGAGCGGCGGGGGCCGCCACCCGTGTCCGGGACGGCCACCGGCCGCCGCCGCGGCGGCCCGCCGGTCGCACCCGTGGCCCCGCACGGGTGCGACATGTCCCGTACCGCCCGCGGACCCGCGCCCGGCGCCGCCCGGCGGGGCGGACCGGCCGGGGGACGACCGGGGGCGTACCGCTCAGACGCGGCGCATCACGGTGACGACCTTGCCCAGGATGGTGGCCGCGTCGCCGTTGATCGGCTCGTAGGCGTCGTTGCGCGGCATCAGCCACACGTGCCCGTCCTCGGTGCGGCGCAGCACCTTGACCGTGGCCTCCTCGTCCAGCAGCGCCGCGACGATGTCCCCGTTCTCGGCGTCCGGCTGCTGGCGGACCACCACCATGTCCCCGTCGGTGATGGCGGCGTCGGTCATCGAGTCGCCGACCACGGTGAGCATGAACAGCCGGCCCTCGCCGACCAGCTGCCGCGGCAGCGACAGCACGTCCTCCACCGACTCCTCGGCCAGGATGGGGCCGCCCGCGGCGATCCGCCCCACCAGGGGCACCCGGGCGGCGTGCGCCGGGTCGGACTCCTCGGCGGCGACCAGCGCGCGCACCCCGGGGCGGCCCGGCTGGCGCAGCTCCACGGCCCGCGGCCGGTTCTGGTCGCGGTACAGGTACCCCTTGCGCTGGAGCACCTTGAGCTGGTGCGCGACGCTGGAGGGGCTGGACAGGCCGACCGACTCCCCGATCTCCCTGATCGACGGCGGGTAGCCGCGCTCGCGCAGGTACCGCTGGATACAGTTCAGGACGCTCTGCTGGCGGGCGGTGAGCTTGGGCGCCTCCTCGGGCGCGCCCGCCTCGCCCACGGGCGCGAGAACGGTGGTGGTTGCGGAATCCAGGGGTCCGGGATTCTCCTCCGGCACGGCCGGCCTCCTCGGCATCGGTTCGGTCAGGGCCTGCTTGCACGACTGGCCACCACCGGTCTGCGACCGCTCCGGACCCTGTGTCCACGTGATGGCGAAACCGGCGTGAAATCAAGGCCAACGTTAGTCGTTGCGCACGGTGATATCAAACAAGCGTTCGAGGCCTGTGGGCAATTGCCGAGAGGATTTTCCGCGGCGCTTTTCCGGCCTCACTTACGTGTGTACACGTGTTCACGTCGCGTCGCCCCCGGAATGGCGGAAGATGTGCCGTCGGGTTCGAGAACGGGGGGATGCGGGGCGGATCACCCCCGGGCAAGGGCTCGACCGAAAACCCCGAGCCGCGCCGTGGAAGGGGATTCGCGGCGATATCCTGGGCGGCGCGCGGCTGTGACACGCGGGGCGCGCGAAAGTTGCGGTTCGTCCGACCCTCCGACTAGGTTCGACCACAACATCTGGTGTCGCTGTTTGAGGCGTCGGCCCAGGAGTTGTGGTTAAGTAGACCCAGGGTTGTCAGTTCGGCGAGGGAAGCAGGTGAGCCGGGATGCACTGTCCGTTCTGCCGCCATCCGGACACCCGGGTGATCGACAGCAGGTCCACCGACGACGGCGCGGCCATCCGCCGCCGCCGTTCCTGTCCTGCCTGCGAACGCCGTTTCACCACACAGGAGACCGTCCTGCTGATGGTCGCCAAGCGCTCCGGCGTCACCGAGCCCTTCAGCCGGACCAAGATCATCGCCGGGGTCCGCCGGGCCTGCCAGGGCCGCCCGGTCTCCGAGGACGCGCTGGCCAAGCTCGGCCAGCAGGTCGAGGAGGAGATCCGCGGCCGCGGCGTCGCGGAGGTCCCGGCCCACGAGATCGGCCTGGCCATCCTGGGCCCCATGCGCGACCTCGACGAGGTCGCCTACCTGCACTTCGCCAGTGTCTACCGCGGTTTCGAGAGCCTCGCCGACTTCGAGGCCGAGATCGCCAGCCTGCGCAGCGACCGCGAGGCCGAGGCCCGGGCCAAGGAAGAGGCCGACACTACGGCCTGACGCACCGCTCCCCGGGGGCGCCGAGGGAACGCCCCCGAGCGACGGTTCCGCGCGCGGGCCGCGCCCGCGCCCTATCTTCGGGGGACTCCGCCATGACGGAAACCACCAGCGGATCGACGGGACGCAAGGGCAAGGGGAGGCGCAAGGGGCTGAAGATCCCGCGGATCTTCACCACCGAAGGCGTTCATCCCTACGACACCCTGGAATGGGAGCGCCGGGACGTCGTCATGACGAACTGGCGCGACGGAACGGTGAACTTCGAACAGCGCGGGGTCGAGTTCCCCTCGACCTGGTCGATGAACGCCACACAGATCGTCGCCGGGAAATACTTCCGGGGCGCGCTCGGCACCCCGGAACGGGAGTGGAGCCTCAAGCAGCTCATCGACCGGGTCGTCGGCGTCTACACCCGCACCGGCCGCGAGCACGGGTACTTCGCCGGCGAGGCCGACGCCGAGGTCTTCGACCACGAACTCAAGTACGCGCTCGCCCACCAGCTCTTCAGCTTCAACTCACCCGTCTGGTTCAATGTCGGAACCCGCGCGAAGGCCCAGGTGAGCGCCTGCTTCATCCTGTCGGTCGACGACACCATGGAGTCGATCCTCGACTGGTACAAGGAGGAGGGGATCATCTTCAAGGGCGGCTCGGGGGCGGGGGTCAACCTCTCCCGGATCCGCTCCAGCAGGGAACTGCTCTCCTCCGGGGGCAGCGCCTCGGGGCCCGTGTCGTTCATGCGCGGCGCCGACGCCTCCGCGGGCACCATCAAGTCCGGCGGGGCCACCCGGCGGGCCGCCAAGATGGTGGTGCTCGACGTCGACCACCCCGACATCGGGGAGTTCATCGACACCAAGGCGCACGAGGAGCGCAAGATCCGGGCGCTGCGCGACGCCGGGTTCGACATGGACCTGGGCGGCGCCGACATGGCCAGCGTCCAGTACCAGAACGCCAACAACTCGGTGCGGGTCTCCGACGCGTTCATGCGCGCCGTCGAGGACGGCGGGCGCTTCGGCCTGGTCGCCCGCACCACCGGCGAGGTCGTCGACGAGGTCGACGCCAAGGCCCTGTTCCACCGCATGGCCGAGGCCGCCTGGGAGTGCGCCGACCCGGGCGTCCAGTACGACGACACCATCCAGGACTGGCACACCACCCCCGAGTCCGGACGCATCACCGCCAGCAACCCGTGCTCGGAATACCTCCATTTGGACGATTCGTCCTGCAACCTGGCGTCGGTCAACCTGCTCGCGTTCCTGCGCGAGGACGGCACGTTCGACGTCGAGGGGTTCACCCGGCTGACGGAGCTGGTCATCACCGCGATGGACATCTCCATCACGTTCGCCGACTTCCCCACAGAGAAGATCGCCGAGACCACCCGCGCCTACCGCCAGCTCGGCATCGGCTACGCCAACCTCGGCGCCCTGCTCATGGCCACCGGCCACGCCTACGACTCCGAGGGCGGGCGCGCCGTCGCCGCCGCGATCACCTCGCTGATGACCGGCGTCGCCTACCGGCGCAGCGCCGAGCTGGCCGGTGTGGTGGGCCCCTACGAGGGCTACCGGCGCAACGAGGCGTCCCACATCCGGGTCATGCGCAAGCACGCCGCCGCCAACGGCGCCCTGCGCACCGTCGGCGCCCTGGAGGAGCCGATCCACGCCGCCGCCACCCGCGCCTGGGCCGACTGCCTGGAGACCGGCGAACGCCACGGCTGGCGCAACGCCCAGGCGAGCCTCCTCGCGCCCACGGGGTGCCTGACCGGGGACACCCTGGTCACCACCGACCGGGGGCTGACCCGGCTGACCGAGCTGGGCGATGTGCGCGGCCCCCGTTGGCAGGACCTGTCCGCCACCGTCTCCACGGACGAGGGACCGAGGCGGGCCACGAAGTTCTACGTCAACGGCGAGGCGCCCACCCGCCGCATCGTCACCGAGGGCGGCTACCGGCTCCAGGGAACGCACACCCACCGGATCAAGGTGGTGGACGCGGACGGGGCCTGGAGGTGGAAGCGCTTCGCGGACATCGCCGAGGGCGACCTCGTCCCGCTGCAGCTGGGAACCCTCGTCGGCGTCCCGCGGAACGTGGCGCTGCCGGTCCTGGACCAGGCCTACTACACGGGCGACCGGGGGGTCACCGTCCCCGACACGGTCGATGAGGAGCTGGCCGAACTCGTCGGCTACTTCATGGGGGACGGCAGCCTGCACGCCGAGGGGATCCGGCTCTGCGTCGCCGACACCGACGAGGACGTCGTCGAACGCCTGGCCGTCCTGGCCAAAGACTGCTTCGGGCTGGTCCCGAAGGTGACGCGCAGGCAGGGCTACCTGGAGGTCCTGCTCTCCTCGGTCCGGCTGGCCCGGTGGTGGAAGGCGGCCGGGTTCGCCAAGGGATCGCCCGGACAGGACCACACGGGCAAGGGGTGGACGCCCCGGGTGCCCTCGGCGGTCCTGGAGGCCAACGACCCCGCCGTGTACGCGGCCTTCCTGCGGGGCCTCTTCGAGGCCGACGGCACAGTGCTCGAAGGGGTCCCGAGCCTGTCCACCGCACACGACGCTTTCGCCGGGGAGGTGCGCACCCTGCTGCTGGCCCTGGGCATGGCGACCACCACCCGGACGACCCGCAGCGGCCTGGGCGGGGACCTGTACATCCTCCGGCTGCGCAACCTCGACCACGCCCTGCGCTTCGACGAGGCGGTCGGCTTCCTGGGCGACCGCAAGAACCGGCTCGTGGCGGACCTGGAACCTGACCGCGCGCCGAAGCGGGACCGGATCGTGCTGCCGCGTGCGGTCTGGGACGACCTGGTCCCGCCGGGGCACCCGCTCCGCGGCGACGTCCTGCAGGCCCTGCGCAAGTACGCGGGTGTGCCCCGCCGCACCGCCTCGCTGGTCCACGCCGAGACGCCGGACACCCGTCTGGGGCGCGCCCTCGGGTACCTCTTCGAGCGGGTGGCGGCCAACGAGGACGGGGGCGTGCAGCCCACCTACGACCTCTCGGTCCCCGACAACGTCACCTATGTGGCCAACGGGCTTGTCAGCCACAACACCATCGGGTTCATGATGGACTGCGACACGACGGGGATCGAGCCGGACTTCTCGCTGGTGAAGTTCAAGAAGCTGGTCGGCGGCGGGTCCATGCAGATCGTCAACCGCTCGGTGTCGCGGGCCCTGGAGCACCTCGGCTACCAGCCCGAGCAGGTCGAGGCGGTCGTCGAGTACATCGCCGAGCAGGGCCACGTGGTCGACGCCCCCGGCCTGCGCGAGGAGCACTACCCGGTCTTCGACTGCGCCATGGGCCGCCGGTTCATCGAGCCCATGGGCCACGTGCGCATGATGGCCGCCGTGCAGCCGTTCCTGTCCGGGGCGATCTCCAAGACGGTGAACGTGCCGGAGGAGGCCACCGTCGAGGACTTCGAGCACATCTACTTCCAGGGCTGGAAGCTCGGCCTGAAGGCGCTCGCCGTCTACCGGGACAACTGCAAGGTCGGGCAGCCCCTGTCCACCGCGAAGAAGGAGCCGCAGGAGGCCGAGGCGCCCGCGCGGCCGGTGCGGCGGCGGCTGCCCAAGAAGCGCCCCAGCGAGACCACGTCGTTCTCGGTGGGCGGGGCCGAGGGGTACATCACCGCGGGGTCCTACCCCGACGACGGGCTGGGCGAGGTGTTCATGAAGCTCGGCAAGCAGGGGTCCACCCTGGCCGGGGTCATGGACGCGTTCTCGATCGCGATCTCCATCGCCCTGCAGTACGGCGTCCCCCTGGACACGTACGTGGAGAAGTTCACCAACATGCGGTTCGACCCCGCCGGGATGACCGACGACCCCGACATCCGCATGGCGCAGTCGGTGATGGACTACATCTTCCGCCGCCTGGCGCTGGACCACCTGCCCTACGAGGAGCGGGCGGCCCTGGGGGTGTTCTCCGCGGCCGAGCGGCAGGCGCAGCTGGCGGGGGAGGACCCGGCGCAGGTCGCGGCGCAGGTGGAGTCCTACGCCCAGTCGGCGCCGACCGGCGAGCGGGAGCCGCGGGTCGCGCCGTCCGCGCGGGCTGACGACGCGCACTCCACCACGGAGGTGGTCGAGCGCGCGCAGGGGTTCGTCGCCGACGCCCCGCTGTGCGTCACCTGCGGGACCAAGATGCGCCCGGCGGGGAGCTGCTACGTCTGCGAGGGCTGCGGCTCCACCAGCGGCTGCAGCTGAACCCGGGGTGCCCCCTCCGCTACGCTCGCGGTGAGCGGAGGGAGCACCCATGGCGCGCACCGCCCACCACGCGCGGATCCACCGGGAGGGCAGGCCGCTGGCCGCCCTGCGGTACGCCCGCGGCCGCCCTCCGGAACGCGTGGTCCGCCGGGTGCGGGTCCACGAACTCGCCCGGGTCCTCGTCCGGGACGGGTCCCTGGCCGTGGAGGCGGCCGTCGCCGAGCGCCGCGAGCGACGCCGCGCCCGCCGGGCCGCCGGCCTGGCCCGGCACGCGGCCACCGCCGACGGGCGCCTCGTCCCCGACGCCGCCGAGGAGGTCCTGTGGCCCCCCGGCCGCCACCGCCGCGGCGCCCTCTGGTCCGTCTGAGCCCTTCTACGTACGCGGCGTACGCGACGTACGTATAATGGGCCAGGGTTCGCCGACATCACCGGAGGTCTTCATGGGCGCGGTCCACTACGACAGCTACACCGAGGCCCGGGACCACCTGAAGCTCCTGCTGGACGCCGCGGAGCGCGGCCGGGTCGCCACCGTGCGCAGGCACTCGGCCAGAGCGGCCGTCGTCGATGTCGAGCGGCTGCGCCGGTACCTGACCGCGGTCACCCCGTGGCGGGCCGAGGTGGTGGCCGAGGGCGGCGGATTCTCGGTGTTCATTCCCGGGGTGCCGGTCGCGGCCGAGGGGGCCACACTGGAAGAGGCGGCCGCGGAGATGGTCGACGCCCTGCGCGAGTACGCGGAGGACTGGCAGGACCGCCTCCTCGATGCCCCCAACCACCGGGACAACTGGGCCCTGGTCCAGCTCGTCGAGTTCAGCGACGACCGCCAGCTGCGCGCCTGGATCCTCGGGGAGGCGCCGTGACCTGGCCGCCCCCCACACGTGACGACCACGAGCGGTTCTGCAAGGCGGAAGGGTGGGCGCCGGTCAGGGACTCCCGCGGCCGGAGCGGTACCCACCACGTCACCTATGAGCTGGTGCTGCCCGACGGGCGGGTGCTGCGGACCCGCATCTCCCGCCCCGTGGACCGCACCGACTACGGCAGGAGCATGTGGGCGCACATCCTGCGGGACCAGCTGGGGGTGACCGAGGCGGTGTTCTGGGCGTGCGTCCGCGACGGAACGCCGCCCGACCGCGGATTCCCCGCCCCGGCCGCGGAGCCGCTGCCCGCCGAGCTGGTCCACCTCCTCATCACCCGGGTCGGCGTCCCCGAGGGGGAGATCGCCGGAATGAGCAAGGACGAGGCGGTGGCGCGCATGCAGAGGTACTGGACCGAGGGCACCTGAACCACGTCCGAACGCCTTGTGCGGGGCGGGGCGGCGTGGGATCATCTCCGCCATGATCAACGGAAGCGAGTCCACGAACGCGTGGTGAGCCCGGCGCCCGGTGCCGGGATCCCCTTGTACGAGCACGCCCTGCGCCTGCACGCCCGCATCCCCGATCGTCCTCTGGAGCCGCAGAACGACCCCTTCCCGGAGGGGGCGATGAACCTGCGCCACGCACAACGCGGCCGGATCGGGATCGACGCCGCCGAGGCCGTGCGCGCCCACCTGGCCTGGCCGGACCTGCACCCTTGCTACCTGGGGTGGGCGGTGCGCGAGGTGGCCGTGCCGATCTTCCGGGACGAGCGGATCGCCGAGGCCGTGCGCGAGGCGGACCCGGCGCACGCCCGCCGGACGGGCCGCTGGCTGGTCCGCCGCGCCACCGACGTCAACTCCGTCCTCATCGGTCTGGCTCTGCTGCTGGAGAGCGCCGAACCCGCCGACATTCCGCTGGTACAGACGATCGCGCTGTACCCGGAGACCTTCGGCCCGCTGGCCTACCGGATCCTGGAGCGGCTGCCGGACGCGACGGCCTCCCTGATCTGGGCGGCCGAGCGCTCCCAGGGGTGGGGGCTGGTGTACGCCGTGAAGGCGCTGCTGCGCCAGGACACGGAGGAGGCGCGGCAGTGGCTGCTGCGCCGCCCGGCGGACGGCGATATCGCCCAGGGGTACTTCGCGCACGCGGTCCTGGCCGGGACCCGGGCGCACGAAGAGGTGGCCCGACCCGACGCCGACCCCGCCCTGGTGGACAACACCGGCCTGTTCCTGCTCACGCTCACCCACTGCCGGGGGATGGGCACCGACCTGCTCGGCTACGCGCACGCGCGGGTCGCCGTCACGGCGTTCTTCGAGCACGTGTCCCGGCTGGGGCCCACGTCCGCGAGGTTCCGCGCGGTGCAGGAGCTCACCCGCCACCTCCACGCGAACACGCCGGAGAGACTGGGCTGGGACCCGCGGCGGGCGCGCCGCCTGGGGCGCGCTCTGCTGGCGGCATGGGCGGGCCCCACCGAGCCCGTCCCGTGGGGCGGACACCGGTGGTTGGGCGCGCGGGGCGGCGGGTAGCCCTTCAACAGCGACACGCCCGCGGAAGGTGGACCCCATGCTGATCGCCGCGATCCTCCGGACCAAGGGACCCGACGTGGTGCGCGTCCCGCCCGACGCGACCGTCGCGCTGCTGCTCACCGAGCTCGCCCGGCACAACATCGGCGCCGTCGTCGTCACCGACGGCGACCGCCTGCTGGGCATCGCCTCCGAACGCGACGTGGTGCGCGGCCTGGAGCGGCACGGCGCCGACCTCCTGGCCGCGCCGGTCTCCTCGATCATGACCGCGGACGTGGTCACCTGCACACCGCGCGACACCGTCGAGGAGATCGGCGAGACCATGACCCGGCGCCGGTTCCGGCACGTCCCGGTGGTGGAGGGCGGCCGGCTGGCGGGCATCGTCAGCATCGGCGACGTCGTCAAGAGCCGGGTGCGGGGCCTGGAGTACGACCGCGCCCAGCTGGAGGCCTACATCCACGGCCGCTGACGCCCCGCCCGCGGTCAGTCGCGTTCGGCGGCGACCGCGACGGCGGCGGTGGCCGCGGTCACGCCCAGTACGGCCGGCCAGGAGCCGATCTTCTTGGCCAGCGGGTGGGACAGCCCGAACGCCGCCACGTAGACGCCGGTGAGGGCGACGGCGGTGCCCAGCCCGGGGCCGCGGCGCCAGGTCTCGAACGCGGCCGCGCCGAACCCGGCCAGGACGGCGCCGCCCAGCGGCCGGTTCCCGGTGGCCCTGGCCACGGTGTAGCCGCCGATGAGCCCGGCGGTGGTCAGGACGGCGCTCGGTACGGCGGCCATGGGAGCTCCTCGTGTTCGGGGACGGTACGCGCGAACGACGTTATCGCCCGCGTCCCGGGGGTGCCATTCGGCACGCTCCCGACGCGGGGTGATCACCGTACGGCCACGCTCCGGGGGCACCTCTGGGTTCCGGGCATCACATATGCGAAGGTCGGAACCATCCGCTATGGCATTCGCCCCACAGGAACCGCCGTCGACCTGGAACCGGTCCCCGATACGCGGCGTCGAAGCGGATAGTTCCCAGACATCTCCGAACCTAGGAGTTCCCGCCCATGTCGTTCGCGCAGACGGTGCGCGGCGCTGCCGCGGCGGTCGCCCAGGGAGGCGACCCGCGGCAGGCCGTGACCGACGCCCTGCAACAGACCTCCAGGCAGGTCACCGAAGGTGGTGGACTCGACCCGAGCGACTTCGTCGCCGCCCGCGACCAGGGCGGTTCCGTGGGCACTCGGATCGAGCAGAAGACCGCCTCGCTCAACAACGCCGGCGAGGCCATCAACCGCAGCAGTTACGAGCGCGGCCCCAACGGCCCGGTGCACGTGGTCTGCCCGATGGTCATCCCCCGGGGCCGCACGTTCGTCACCATGCTCCCGGCCGTCGCGCTCATCGCGCTGGGCCTGGTGGGCGCCCTCCTCGTCCTCCTGCCGTACTCCCTGGCCGGCGGCAACGCGCTGCTCAACCCGTTCTTCGGCCTCCACTACTGGATCATCACCATCGCGATCACCGCCTTCATGTGGTGGCGCCAGGGCATGGTCATGGTGCCGGAGGGCTGCGTCGCCATCGTCACCCACTTCGGGCGGATGGAGCGCATCTACCCGCCGGGCCTGGTGACCCTGTTCAACCCGTGGAAGCGGGTGTCCTACATCGTGAACGTGGTGCGCGAGTACCCGTTCAACGCGCCCATCCGCTCGGCCCCCACCAAGAGCGGGGTGCAGGCGTCGGTCGACCTGTTCGTCCAGTTCCAGATCAAGAACCCGGAGGGGTTCGTCTACACGCTGGGCGGCGTGCACGGCTTCCAGGAGAAGCTCAACAACGCGATCAGCGAGACCACCCGCAGCCTCATCTACGAGCAGGAGGCCTCGGCGATCTACGACCTGGTCGGGGAGAGCACCCAGGGGCTGCTGGCCCAGCTCAACCGCCAGTTCAGTGACATCGTCGTGCTGACCAGCGCCAACATCACCCACGCCGAGCCCTCCAGCCAGGAGTACCGGATGGACCTGGCGGCGTCGGAGATGGTGCGGGTCGCCAAGGACGCCTACACGTTCGA
This sequence comes from Nocardiopsis sp. NPDC006139, assembly GCF_040614155.1. Classification (NCBI taxonomy): domain Bacteria; kingdom Bacillati; phylum Actinomycetota; class Actinomycetes; order Streptosporangiales; family Nocardiopsidaceae; genus Nocardiopsis; species Nocardiopsis sp. NPDC006139. The sequence continues at coordinate 81,487 of NZ_JBEXTT010000023.1, read as the reverse complement.
GTACGAGCTGCAGCTGCGCAAGGAGCAGAACGAGGGCGACCTGAACAAGGAGCTGGCCACCCTCAACGAGACGCTGTCGGCGATCCAGGCCGACATCGCCCAGTACCAGGCGCAGATGGACACCGCCCTGGAGCGGGAGACCAACCGCGCCCGCGCACTGGCCCGCCAGCGCTTCGTGGAGGCCGAGTCCGAGGCCAACGCCAACGCGGCCCTGCTGCAGGCCCAGGCCCTGGACATCCGCGCGGTCAGCGCGGCCGAGGCCCCGGAGATCCTCAACTACCGGTTCCGCGAGAGCCTGCTGGACAAGCTCTCGGAGGTCGCCGACAGCCTGCCCCAGGTCCTGCGGATCGGCTCGGGGGACGCGGCCAGCGTCGACTACCTGCGCATCGCGCAGGAGATCATCGGCCAGGCCGACGCCGCCCTGTTCTCCCAGGAGGACATGGAGGCGATCCGCTCCCGCCTGGGCGAGATCAACGCCCGCATCTCCGAGCGCCAGGGCGAGATCGACGCCCTGCTGCGCGAGGACGGCGCCGGACGGGAGCAGGCCGCGGCGGACGCGCAGGCCCCCGGCGAGGACCTGGTCGAGGAGATCCGCCAGTCGGTGTCCGACCAGGCCATCGACGAGCGGCTGGCCGAGGCGCGCGACGCCGAGTCGGCGCCGCAGGGGCCGGCACCGGACGCCCCGCCCGCGGCCGAGCCCTACGCCGACCCGCAGGACCCGCCGCTGCCGCCGTGGTCCCAGGGACCCGACACGTTCGAGGGAGGCCGCTAGATGAGCCAGCAGGTCAATGTCAGGAGCGGCTCCAGCATCAAGGAGTCCCTCTCCTCCTGGAGCGATCTCGCCGGGCTGCTGCGCGGCGGCGACCAGGGCGCCGTGGTGCCCGTGGTCATCCCCAAGGACAACCGCGGCCTGCGGTGGATGGTCCTGGTGTGGATCGGGCTGTTCGCCCTCACTTCGGGCCTGGTCATGTCCATCAACGTGGCGATCGAGGGCGAGATGGCCGCGCCGATCAACGAGTGGCTCGTGCTGCCCGCCCTGTTCGTCGGCGTCATCTCCATCGTGGTGGCGGTGCTGTGGTGGTGGCGCAGCTCGATCATCGAGATCGAGCACGGCACCCAGGGCATCCTCACCAAGTACGGCAAGGTGCAGAAGGTCATCGCCCCGGGCCGCCACTACCTGTGGCACCCGTGGAAGCGCGTGGACTACGTGGTGGACACCAGCACGGAGATCCCGTACACCGCCCCCGTGGTGGCCTGCCCGACCCGTGAGAACGTGCCGCTGAAGTCGATCGAGTTCTTCCTGAAGTTCCGCATCCACGACCCGCAGCGGTTCGTGCTGTCGATCGGCGCCAGCAACTTCGACCTGGTGCTGTCCAGCGCGGTGCAGGACGCCATCCGCCAGCGCAGCCGCCTGGTGCGCACCGAGGCCGCCTACGACCTGCGCGGGTCCAACGTCGAGGACATGCGCACCCTGCTCAACCAGCAGCTGGAGAAGTACGGTGTGGTCATCACCGGCTGCAACATCCCCGACGTGCAGCTGCCCAACCAGTACCAGCAGCACCTGGCCACCCGGGAGCGGGTGTCCAAGGAGCTGGTGGCCTACGAGCAGGAGTGGGAGCTGACCCGCAAGCGCCGCATCGACACCCTGCTGATGGACATCGAGCGGTCCAAGAAGGTCCGGGACGCCAAGATCGTCGAGGTCAACGCGTCCCTGAACAAGGCCCGCAAGGACGTCGCGCAGATGCTCCAGGAGCAGGAGACCGAGGCGCAGCGGGTGCGCTACGAGATCGAGACGCGCGGCCGGGCCGACCTGGTCGCCGCCGAGAACGAGGCCAAGGCCCAGCAGCGCCTGGCCACCGCCTACCGGGACAACAGGGCGGTGCTGGAGTACGAGCTGGCCCGCCGCCGCCTGGACGTGGGCGCGACCCTGGCCGAGCGCGCCCCGCGCCCGGTCGTGGTGCAGACCGAGGCCGGGTCGGGGGACTCCTCGGCGCTGTCGACGCTGCTCACCGCGCAACTGCTGCCGCAGGTGCTGGGCAACGGCGCGCGGGCCGCGAGCGCGACGGCCAAGGCGGTCGAGGGCCTGGAGTCCGCGCGCGGCGCGGTCGCCGCCGCTGCCGCCCGCCAGCAGCAGCTGGCGGACGAGTACCAGGAGCAGCAGGACATCGCCATGCGGCACCAGTTCGAGAACGGGGAGGGGTTCGGCGGCCGCCGCTGACCCGTACCCCCTGAGAGCGGAAGGGCTCCGCGACCGTCGTGGTCGCGGAGCCCTTCTCCGTTCCGGTCAGCCGCGGGGGGAGAGGTCGGCGTAGCCCGTTCCGATGTCGATGCCGTTGCGGGCGGCCAGTTCCACCAGGTCCTCGATCTCCCCGGCCTGGCCGAGGGCCAGGTCGTCGTCGCCCCGGGCGTGGGCCCGGCGCAGCGCAGTGATCGAGTCGTGGATGCGCAGGTGAAGGGTGAGCGTGAACTCGCGCATGAATCCTCTCCTCAGGGTCCGCCGTCGGGCCGGGGTCAGGGGGACCCCTCCCGGGCACCTCCCTGTCTACACGGCAAAGGTGAGAACCACGTTGGAGGAGCACAAGCCCCGGCAAAGGCACGGAGAAGGCCCGGCGGCCTGCGCCGCCGGGCCCTCGTCCGGATGTCGCGGTGCGCGGCTCCCCGGGGAGGGCCCCCGGCCGCGCGGCCCCGCCGCTAGTGCTCCACCCACACGTACCAGTCGTCGGTGACGTGCTCGTAGATGCGCGTGCCCTGCCCGCTGACGAACACGCCCTCGGGGAGGTCCCCGTCGCTGTGCGCCAGCCCGGAGCGGCCCACCAGCCCGGCGCCCTCCACCTCGTAGTGGAGCACCCCCTCGGTCACGCTGAGACTGCGCAGCGAGTACAGCCCGGCCCGCTCCCCGTTGAGGGGGATGGCGGAGGACTCGTCGGCCCGGTCGGCCATGGCCAGCAGGTCCTCGGCGGAGGCCTGCACCCGGGCGCTCAGCGGCACGTCGGCCGCGGAGACCCCGATGGCCAGGGCGGCGATCAGCGGCGCGGAGATCCAGCGCAGCCAGTAGTGGCGGATCATCGGCCGGGCGACGGCCAGGGCGATGCCCAGGCGCAGCGCGCCCATCCCGGCCAGCAGCATGCCGCCGACCAGGCCCACCACGAAGGTGGGCAGGTGGCCGGAGGGGACGCTGTCCTCGAAGAGGATGAGCAGGGCCACCACCGTGCAGGAAGGGATGTAGAGCCGCCCCGGGGGCCGGGAGGCCCAGCTGATGAGCCGCCGGCCCAGGGTGGGCTTCTCGGCGATCTCGATCAGTTTGGCCACGGACCCGTCAGGGGTCGGGCCGGAACCTACGGCGGACATGGTGTTCCCCCCACCGAATCCATGCTGGTGACGGACGCGGTCCCGGGAGGGCGTGAGAAGGAGGAGCCGGAACGGGCCGCGTCACAGTTGAGACGGCCGACGTACAGCGGCCTGTCCCACAGGATAGAGCAGCGGCGGAGCGTGTTCGGGGCGACGCGTGGAAATAGCGGGAGGTTTCCCCTCCGCCCGGTCCGGGCGGGGACGGGCCGCCCTGCGCCGTTCGGGGTGCTCGGTGGGTTCGGGGGCCAGGACGAGGTGGTCCCAGGACCACCGCCCGCCGTTGACCGCCATGAGCAGGCACACCGCCGTGACCAGCGCCGTCACCGGCCAGGAGTCGAACGGGGAGAGCCCGGGGGAGGCGGGGGAGAGGGTGCCCAGCACCGCGCACAGGGCGAGCAGGGGGCCTGCGAGCCATGTGAGCAGGCCCACGGCGAAGGACAGCGAGGTGGCGACCATGAGGGCGGGCAGCAGGTGGACCGCGAGGGAGGGCAGGGGCGTCCCGGACTCGGCCAGGTGGGCGGCCAGTCGCGCCTCCTGGCCGCGCAGGGCGAGGCCGTGGTCGGCGAACACCCAGCCGACGCCGATCCGGGTCAGCGCGGCCCCGATGTCGTACAGGCCGCGGCGGCGCAGGCGGACGCGCGACCGGGGGCGTGGCCTCTGGCTCCGGGGATGCCGGGTGGGGCGCTGCATGTCCATTCCTCCGGGTCACACCTGTGCGCGGTCCTGACAAGCGGAAACTACCGAAAGTCATGAGCCATGACGCGGTGTGATAAACGGCGAGTCGTGCAAAGACCCGTCCCGGACGCCCGTTCCCGGCGTTCGTCCGCTCCGCGGGCGCCCTGGCGGCGGCCCGCGGTCGTCGCGGAGCCGCCCGGCCCCGTGTCAGCCGGACGCGGCGCGCACCCCCGGCCGCCGCGAGGGCCTGTGGGCCTTCGGCGCGGCGGCCCTGCTCGTCGCGGGCTGCCTGCTGCTGGCCTCGGGGCCCTCCCTGCCCCTGGCCGCCCTGGCCCTGGCGCTGAGCGGGCTCCCGGTGGCCGCGCTGCTGGGCCTGCGCTCGCACATGATCGACCTCGCCGTCCCGCCGGGGCAGCGCGCCGGGTACTTCTCCTGGGCCTTCGCCGCCCAGAACGTCGGCTTCGCCGCCGGCAGCGCGGCCCTGGCCGTGGTCGGGCAGCCCGTGCTCCTCACAGCCGCCTCCCTGGCCACCCTGGCCTCACTGGTCGTGGCCGTGGGCCTGTCCCGGTCCTTGCGCGAACCGGCGGCGGAGCCCGCCGCCGCCCTTTAGGCTGGGGGCGTGTCGATCTCCGAGCCCGCCGCCAAGGCACCCGCCGCGGCCCCCGCCGCGCCCACCTACGAGGTGGAGGAGCAGCTCCGCGCCGCCGGGGCGCGCGTCGTCGCGGGAATGGACGAGGTGGGGCGCGGGGCCTGGGCCGGGCCGCTGCTGGTCTGCGCCGCCGTCCCCGGCGAGGGCGAGCCGCCCGCGGGCCTGACCGACTCCAAGCGCCTCACCCCCGCGCGCCGCCGCGACCTGGCCGCCCGGCTGGAGCCCTGGGTGGCCGACCACGCCTTCGGCTGGGCCGAGGCGGCCGAGATCGACGAGGTCGGCATGACCGAGTCCCTGCGCCGTGCCGCCCGCCGGGCCCTGGCGGGGCTCACCGTCCGCCCGGACGCCGTCCTGCTGGACGGCTCCCACGACTTCATCGGCCGCCCTTGGCGGGTCCGCACCCAGGTCAAGGGCGACCTCACCTGCGTCAGCGTCGCCGCCGCCGCGATCCTGGCCAAGGTCCGCCGCGACGCGCACATGGCCGAGCTCGCCGAGCTGCACCCCGGCTACGCCTTCGAGCGGGCCGCCGGGTACCCCTCGCCCGTCCACCGCGCCCACCTGGCCGAACACGGCCCCACCCCGCAGCACCGGATGAGCTGGTCCTACCTCGACGACCTGCCCCGGTGGAGCCACCTGCGCAGGCCCCGGCCCGGCCCCGGGGGCCAGATCCCCCTGCTGTGACCGCCCGCGCCCCGGCGGTGCGCGGGGCGACACGCCGCCCCGCACTGGACAACCGGGGGCGGTTGGGGCAAGGCTGAAGGCGTGGCGTCGACCCCTCGACCCCCCTCCGGCCAGCGACCCCCGGCCGGAGGCCCGCCTCCGGACCCCCACGCAGGAAGGGGCACCGATGACGCGCGACACGCGCCCCGGTACCGAGGTCCCCGGACCTTCCGGGCTGGAACGCCTGCGCACCAGGTACCGGGCCGTCCCCCCGGCCAGACGGCTGGTCGCCGGGGTGGCCGTGCTCGCCGTCGTCGCGGTCGCCGCCCTGGTCGCCTCGGTGCCCGTGGTCACCGCGGTCTCGGTCGCGCTGGCCCTGATCCTGCTCTTCGCCGCGCTGATGCGCTCGGCCGACGCCCTGGTCACCGTGGTCGTCTGCCTGATCTGGACCGCGGTCGCCTTCCCGCTCTTCCAGCTCCCGCTGGCCGGGGAGCCGGTCACCCTGCTCGTCCTGCTGCTGCCGCTGCCGGTCGTGGCGGCGGCCGCCGCCGTGCGCGAGTTCCCGGTCTGGCACACCGCCGCGCTGTCCCTGACCGCGGGCCTCGTCTTCGGCTTCTCCCTGGCCCTGGTCGGCATGGTCGCCCCCACGCCGCCCTCCTCCTGGGGGATCGGGGCGCTCTACGCCGCCGCCGGCGCCTGCCTGCTGTGGCGGCTGTCCGCGTCCCGGCAGATCCGCAAGGAGTCCGAGGCCGCCCGGGAGAGCGCCCAGGCCGACACCCGCCCGGTCTCCCGCGGCGCCCGCCCCGAACGTGTGAAGGGCCGCGCCGACGCCTCCCGGCCCGCGGCACCCGCCCGCGGGCGCGCGGCGGCCGAGGGGGGAGGCGAGCCGGTGCCGGTCGACGAGGCCCTGGCCGAGCTGGAGGCGATGATCGGCCTGGACCCGGTCAAGCAGCAGGTCCGCGGGCTGGCCGCGTCCATCGAGGCGGCCCGGCTGCGCGCCGACGCCGGGTTCCCGGTCGAGCGGCCGCTGCGCCACCTGGTCTTCTCCGGCCCGCCCGGCACCGGCAAGACCAGTGTGGCCCGCACCCTGGCCACCATCTTCCACTCCTTCGGGCTGCTGCCCACGGCCCGCGTGGTGGAGGCCCAGCGCGCCGACCTGGTGGGGGAGTACCTGGGGGCCACCGCCATCAAGACCAACGCGCTCATCGACGGGGCCCTGGGCGGGGTGCTGTTCATCGACGAGGCGTACTCCCTGGTCAACGAGGGTGACGGACAGAGCGACCGGTTCGGCAACGAGGCGGTGCAGACCCTCCTCAAGCGCGCCGAGGACGACCGGGAGAACCTGGTCATCGTGCTGGCCGGGTACGAGAAGGAGATGGACGCCTTCCTGTCGTCCAACCCGGGCCTGGCCTCGCGCTTCTCCACCCGGATCACTTTCCCCAGCTACACCGCCGACGAGCTGTTCCGCATCGCCGGGAGCCTGGTCGCCCAGCGCGGCGACGTCCTGGACGCCGAGGCCGAGCGGACCCTGCGGCGAAGACTCGACCAGGCCGTGCAGCGCGAGGCCGTCGACGAGCTGGGCAACGGCCGGTTCGCCCGCTCCCTGGTGGAGAAGGCGGCCCAGGCCCGCGACGTGCGGGTGGTCACCTCCGGGGTGGCGGGCGACCGGCCCGCGCCCCGGCCCGAGGCCGAGGAGCTCATCACCCTGCGGTCCGCCGACGTGATCACCGCCTACGACGAGCTGACCGCGCACCTGCCCGGGTTCGGCGAGGCGCCGGGCATCGAGGAGGCCCTGGCCGAGCTCGACGCCATGATCGGGCTGGAGCCGGTCAAGGCCCAGGTCCGCTCGCTGGTCGCCCAGCTGCGGGTGGCCCGGCTGCGCGAGGAGCAGGGGCTGCTCAACCACGCGCCCATGCGGAACTTCGTCTTCACGGGGCCGCCGGGCACCGGCAAGACCACCGTCGCCCGCGTGCTGGGCCGGGTCTTCGCGGCCCTGGGCATGCTGGCCCGCGCCGACGTGGTGGAGGCCCAGCGCGCCGACCTGGTGGGCGAGCACCTGGGCGCCACCGCCATCAAGACCAACCGGCTGGTGGACCGGGCCCTGGGCGGGGTGCTGTTCATCGACGAGGCGTACTCGCTGATCAACCCGGGGTACGGCGGCGGGGACGCCTTCGGTGCCGAGGCGGTGCAGACCCTGCTCAAGCGCGCGGAGGACGACCGCTCCCGCCTGGCGGTGGTGCTGGCGGGCTATCCGGCGGAGATGGAGCGGTTCCTGGCCTCCAACTCGGGGCTGGCCTCGCGGTTCAACGTCCGGGTCCGCTTCCCGTCCTACAGCGCCGACGAGCTCACCGCGATCGCGGAGGCGCTGGCCGCCCGCACCGGCGACGCCTTCGACGACACCGCCGTGGAGGACCTGCGCAGCATCTTCTCCCACGTGTGCGCCGAGGGGTGGATCGACGAGCTGGGCAACGGGCGCTTCGCCCGATCCCTGTTCGAGAAGGCGTGCTCCCAGCGGGACCTGCGGGTCTCCCAGGAGGTCGGCGACGCGGCGACCGCCGCCGAACTGACCGTCCTCACCAGTGCCGACGTCCGCTCCGCCTACGCCGAGGCCACCCAGCAGAGCTGATCCGGCGGGCGCCGGTGGCGTACCGGCCACCGGATTCCGCGTACTGCTAGTGTCCGGGCATGACCGCTTCACCCTCAACCTCCGCGGCGCCCGTCACCCAGGCCCTGATCCTGGCCGGCGGGCAGGCCACCCGGCTGCGGCCCTACACCGACACCCGCCCCAAGGCGATGGTGGAGGTGGCCGGACGGCCCATCATCGACTACCAACTCGAATGGCTGACGGGCCACGGCGTCGAGCACGTCGTGGTCTCCTGCGGGTACAAGGCCGAGGTATTGCGCGAGTACCTGGCCTCCCGCGACGGCGGCCCCGAGATCACCCTCCTGGTCGAGGACGAACCCCTCGGCCGGGGCGGCGCCCTGCGTTACGCCTCCCAGGGGCTGCCCGCGCAGGACGCGCCCTACTTCGCACTCAACGGGGACGTCCTCACCTGGTTCCCCCTGGACGAGATGACCGCCCACCACCGGGCCAAGGGCGGCCTGGCCACCCTGGCGCTGGCCCAGTTCCGCACCACCTGGGGCATCGTCGACGTCGACGGCCAGGACCGGATCGAGGGGTTCACCCAGAGCCCGCTGCTGCCGGTGTGGATCAACGCCGGCGTGTACCTGTTCGAACCCGGCATCACCCCGCTGCTGCCGGTCAAGGGCGACCACGAGTCGTCCACCTTCCCCGACCTGGCCGGGCAGGGGCGGCTCACCGCCTACCGCATCAGCGGGTTCTGGCGCGGGGTGGACACCGCCAAGGACGTCAAGGAGGCGGGGGAGGAGATCACCGCCATGCGGCAGGGGGCCTGACCCCGAACCGGGCTCGGGGCGCCGGGGAGGCGGTCGGTATCGTCGCCTTCGTGACGAACAACGGTTTCATCCTCTCCAGCGCCCCCAACTTCCGCGATCTCGGCGGCCACAGGACCGCCGGGGGAGGCACGGTCCGCCACGGCCTGCTGTACCGCTCCGACGCCCTGCACACCATCTCCGAGCCGGACCTGCCGGTCTACAACGGCCTGGGCATCCGCCAGCTCATCGACCTGCGCACCGCCCACGAGCGGGAGAGCCTGCCGGACATCACCCCCGAGGGCGCCGCCTACACCGCCATCTCGGTGCAGGACCCGACCGCGGCCGGGGCCAACTTCTCCCAGGCCCTGCTGGACCGCGAGCGAGCCCGGGCCATGTTCGCCGACGGCGCCGCCGAGCGCTTCATGTTCGGCGTCTACCGCGAGCTGGTCACCGACGGGGCCGCCCTGACCGGCTACCGCGACCTGGTCGAGCGCGCCGCCGAGGGCCCGACGGCCCTGGTCTTCCACTGCAGCGCCGGCAAGGACCGCACCGGGTGGGGCGCGGCCCTGCTGCTCACCCTGCTGGGCGTGGACCGGGCCGCGGTGGTCGCCGACTACCTGGCCAGCAACGAGCGCCAGGAGAACACCGACAAGTGGATGCGCATGCTGTCGGAGCACAGCGGCCTGGAGTGGGAGGAGGTCGTGCCGATGACCAGGGTGCGCGCCGAGTACCTCCAGACCTCGTTCTCCCACATCGACGAGGTGTACGGCTCCTTCGACGGCTACGTCTTCGACGGGCTGGGCCTGTCCCGGGCCACGGTGGACGCACTGCGCGCCCGCATGGTCGCCTGACCCGCGCCTACAGGGCGTCGAGGCGGCGGCGCAGGTCGGCGCCGTCGGTGGCGGCGTCGAGCACGTCGCCCAGCTCGGCCAGGACCGAGGCCCGGTCGCGGCCCCGGTCGAGCAGCCGCCGCGCGGCCGACCACAGTTCGGCGGGGCGCCCGGACCACAGCCGCTCGGCCAGCCGCTCGTGCCGGTCCAGTGCCCGCTCCCGGTCCGGGTCGTCGCCGGTCACCGGGCGGTACCAGTGGTCCTGTCCGGTGGAGTGGCGGCCGCTGGGCGGGGTGGCCGCCTCGTACTCGCCGAAGTGGTCCAGCCGCAGCAGCGCCCGGCGGCCCCGCGGGGTCGCCGGGTCGAACTCCTCGGGGGCCCACGAGATCAGGTCGCTGGCCAGCAGCGGGAACGCGAACATGCGCCGGGCCAGCGCCGAGAAGTCGCCGTCGGGCAGCAGTCTGCGCACCGCCTCCTGGCGCAGTCCCAGCGGTCGGGCGGGGTCCCGGTAGACCCTGGTGAACTCGGCGGTGGACTCCCACACCGCGTCCAGGGTCGCCCCGACGGCGACCTCGGGCAGGCCGGTGCGCGGACCGGCCCAGCGCACCCAGGCCGCCAGCACGTGGGGCATGGCCTCCTGCTCCTCGGGCAGCAGCACCACCCGGCCGGGCAGCCAGCGCAGCAGGAACGCCTCCACCTTGCGGGGGCTCACCCGCGTCGGCCGGCCGGCGTCCACGTCGCAGCCGTAGGCGATGATGTGGTCGACGCAGCGGCTCGCGGTGTAGGAGTCCGACAGCTCGGCGGCCTCGTCGGAGGACAGGAAGCGGGCGGCCAGCACCGCCCGTCGGTCGCGCCGCCACACCGGGACGCCGTCCTGCGCGTCCCGGCCGCAGGGCTCCGGCAGTGTCCGCACCCGGGCGTTGGCCAGGGCGAAGTGCGCGGCCAGGGAACCGCCCGCCAGGTCGGCGGCGGTGGGGCCGGCCGGCAGCGGGGCGGCGTCGGCGCCCCCGCCCGCGATCACCCGTTCGGTCACGCGCAGGGCGCGGACCAGGCGGCTGCGGGCCTGGGCGGGGTCCAGTTCGGCGAACCGGGTGAACTCGTCGGCGGCGGCCCGCTCCCGGCACCCCTGGAGGAGCTTCTCGACCTTGGTGGTGACCCAGGCGTCGCGCAGCACCCCGCCGGCGTTGTGGTCCACCACCAGGATGAGCGCGTGCTCGGGGACGGCCGCGGCTTCGCCCTCCCCGCGGCCGAACACGCACACCACGTCGTCGGTGTCCCCGAACAGGTCGCTGTTGACGTAGGCGCCCAGCGGTACGACCCGGCCCAGCTGGGACGCCCACTCGGGGACCTGGAGCCCCTGCCCGCGCAGCGCGATCATGCCCTGCTCGGCGAGGCGGCGCAGGCCGGGCGTGGTGCCCAGGGCGGCGACCGCGGCCAGCACGCCCAGTCCGGCGGGTTTGCCGGAGGCGGCGGCGTGGGTGATCAGGCCCTCGCCGAGCACCCGCTCGACGTCGAGCCCGGGCACGCGCTCGCCCCACCAGGTGCCGAGCAGCTCGCTGAAGGCGAGCTCGGCGTCGAGGGGGTGCCGCATGGCGAGCATCGCCCTGGCGGCGCGCAGCATCTCGTCGAAGGCGGCGCCGGGAACCGGTTCGGGGTTCGCGGATGAGGGAGGTGTAGGGGAGGGCACGGTCCGAGCGTATGACAGCCGGGGGCCCGTGATTCACGGTCCGGGGGTTTCACCCGGTTCCTCCCGGCGCGTCCGCCGCTCCGGAAAGGGGAGCGGGGCGTGCCCGGACGGGCACGCCCCGCTCGCCGCGGGTCGGGCGGATCACCGTGGCCGGGGCACCACCCGGTGGCCGGCGAACAGGGTCGGCCCCTGGGCTCGGGCGGCAGCTTTGGCCGCTTTGCGCGCGCCCTGGGAGGGCGGCACCGAGTTGACCATCGCCTCCAGGTGCTCGCGGGCGATGCGTTCGACGAGGTGCGGCGTGACCGCGATGCCCAGGTGTTCGGCGCAGTTCCAGGCGTCGCTGACGCACCGTTCGACGCAGCGGTGGGACAGACCGTTGAACTCGTCGTGCAGACGAGCCGAGATCCGTCGGAGATCCTGGACCGGGAAGGTCTGGAGCATTCTCGCTCACACTCCTGGTTGGTGATGGCCTGGACGGTGACCTCCACCCATTCCACTTGTTCTGAGCGGGCTGTCAACCCCTCTCCCGGCACGCTGTTGATAAAACCTGAGGTGGGCATCGTTTACTCGGACACCACCATCACCCCAGGTCAACAAGGCGAAAAGGACGTTTCGGGCATATAACGGAGCTGTTTCCAAGCTATGATCCCAAAGCGGACAAGTATCCCGATGCCTGGGAATTCGGGAGAAACCTCCTGTGGAAAACCAATGGTCTCCTCGTACGAGGTCCGCCGGTGGCCTACTATTTACCTCCCCGTCCGTGCGGGGCCCGCTCCCCGCGGGCCGTTGCGCCCGGACGGGCGTGTCCTATGCTTGAGCCGTGACAGCGGCCGAGAGGAGTCGTGGGAGTGACTCCCGAGGGCCGTGGAGCCCCCCGATCCCCTTTCGGCACCGCGCCGCGGATTCACATCACCCCCGCGCGGTCCGGTCCCCGGGACGAGGGGTCCGTGTGCTCGGTCGGTCGGGTCGGGAAATCCGAGGGTTCAGCGGAGGTGTCGAGCAGGTGAGCGCCGAGACGTCCATTCCTCCGCCCCGTTCCGACGGCGACGCCGTTCCGGACGACGCGGTCCGCGCACTTCTGGACGATTCCCCCATCGGATTCGCCCTGATGGATTCCACCGGGCGGATCATCGCCGCGAACCGCCTGGTCGCCGAGGTGCTCGGCCGCGCCCCCGAGCTGTGCCCGGGGCACGAGCCCGTCGAGCTGATGCGCGCCTGCGGCGTCCCGGCCGCCGGGTCGGCGGTCGCCGAACGCGCCGAGGACCGGGTGGTCCGCGTCCGCCACCGCACCGACGACGGCCGGCTGTGGGACCTCACCTGGTTCCCCGTCGTCGACCCCGTCACCGGTGACCCCCGGCTCGCCCTCATCGCGATCCGCGACGGCGGCGGCGTGCACCGCGACGAGCAGCGCCTGCGCGCCCTGCTCCAGATCGGCAACCAGGTCGTCTGGACCGCCGACGCCCGGGGCGAGGTCCACGAGGACAGCCCGCAGTGGCGCAACATCACCGGCCAGAGCACGCAGGACTACCTCGGCCGCGGCTGGCTCGACGCCCTGCACCCCGACGACCGGGCCTCCGTCGAGCGCGCCTGGGACGACGCCGTCCTGGACGGCACCCCGTTCGACGCGCTGTTCCGGGTGCGCACCCGCTCCGGCGGCTACGACCACTTCCGGGCCCGGGCCAAGCCCGTGACCGAGGGCGGAGCGCCCGTCGAGTGGGTGGGCAGCCTCGTGGACGTCACCACCGAGCGCGAGGCCGACGAGCTGCGCCGCCGGCTCAACCAGCAGCTCAGCGAGGCGGCCATGCGCACCGCCCGCCTCCAGCAGGCCACCTCCGACCTGGCCGAGGCCCTCACCGTCGACGAGGTCGTCGCCGCCATGTCCGAGATCGGCCGCTCCGGCGTGGGCGCCGACCACATCAGCGTGGTCCTGCTCGACCGCAACGGGGCGCGGCTGGACACCGTCGTCGCCGCCGGGGCCCACCCGCTGCCCCGCGCGTCGTTCCCGCTGGGCCACCCCGAGATCAGCGCGCTCGCCATCGCCGAGCGCGCCCCCCGCACCGCCGCCGACCCGGCCGGGCTCGCCGCCCTCCTGGAGGACGCGTCCGCGGTCGAGGAGCTGGTCCGCCTCACCCCCGAGCGGGCCTGGGCCGCGCTGCCCATGATGGTGGCGGGCCGCCCCATCGGGGCGCTGCGCCTGGCCTTCACCGCGCCGCGCGAGATCGGCGACGAGGAGCGCGTGTTCCTGGAGGCCCTGGCCGGGCAGTGCGCCCTGGCCATCGGCCGGGCCGCGCTCTACGAGCAGGAGCACAACACCGCGGAGGAGCTCCAGCGCAGCCTGCTCCCCGAGGAGCTGCCCGACGTGCGCGGGGTGCGCCTGGCCGCGTACTACCGGTCCGGCTCCCGCCACGTCCAGGTGGGCGGCGACTGGTACGACGCCTTCCCGCTGCCCGACGGGCGCATCGCCGGCGTGCTGGGCGACGTCATGGGCAAGGGCATCCCGGCCGCCGCGGGAATGAGCCGCATCCGCAACGCGTTGCGCGCACTGGCGTTCTCCATGCCGGAGCCCGCCGACGTCCTCACCGGGCTGGACCGCATGTTCAGCGCCACCGAGGCCATGGACCAGGTCACCACCCTGGTGTACTTCGTCCTGGACCCGGTCACCGGCCAGCTCGACCTCAGCAACGCGGGGCACCTGCCGCCGCTGGTCGTGGCGGGCGGGACCCGGCCCTCACTGCTGGACACCGACCCCGACACACCGCTGGGGATCACCTCTGTGCGAGGACACCACAAATTCTTCGTCCAACCCGGTAACACCGTCGCCCTCTACTCCGATGGACTGGTCGAGAACCGCAAACGGTCCGTCGACTCCGGGCTCGAGGAGCTCGTCGACGTGGCGTCCTCGGCTCCACCGGAAGTGGTGGGCGATCCACAGCAGATGCTGGAGTACCTTGTTGAGAGCATGCTCGAAGGGTATGAGCAGGACGATGACGTCACTCTGCTCGCCGTCCAGCTCCCGGTGATCGAGTCCGTCGCCGACCGTTGAGTCGCGTACGGAGGAGGACACCGTGGGGAGGAGCGGTGGACCGTACGAACAAGTCCATTCCTTTGCCTACAGTGAAGAAGCCGTTCCGCCCCGCACGGGGGTGATTCCGCGCAGCCGCCCGGAGAGCCGACCGCTCACCGTGCGTCTCCTGCGGGGAATGATCTCCGAGAGCGCATACGCTTGAAAGACAAACGGCTTCCCCGCCCCGGCGGGGACGATCCCAGGCCGCAGGTGGGAGAGGGCGCGGTGCCCGGTCCCGGCCAGGCGGACCACCGGGTCCGACAATCTCGCCACACGTCCGTTCGAGAGGTGTTTGTGTCATCTGCCAGTTCGACTCGCTCGAAGCAGTCCGAGTCACTGCAAGAGCCCGTCATTCAGCAGCTGATCGAGCGTGGGCGGTCCCAGGGCTATCTTGAGCCCGAGGACGTGCGCCGTGCCTTCGAAGAGGCCGAAATCCCGATGTCGCAGGCGCAGTCCGTGCTCCGCAGCCTCGCGAAGGAGGGCGTGACCGTACTCGTCCCCGAGTCCGCGTCCTCCCGGCGCAAGACCACGCGGCGCAAGACGACGGCCACGCGGTCCACCACCTCGACCAGGTCCACCAAGGTCACCACGACCTCCACCACGGCCCGGACCGCCAAGCCGGTGCGCGCCGCGGCCGCCCAGGAGCAGCCGGAGACGGTCACCGCCGTCGTCGACTCCGCCGAGGCCGCCGCCGACAAGAAGGCGCCCGTCCGCAAGGCCGCCGCCAAGAAGGCGACGACCGCGAAGAAGACCACCGCGGCCGCCGCCAAGAAGACGGCCGCGCCCAAGAAGGCCGCCGTCGCCAAGGACCCCGCCGCGGCCAAGAAGACCGCCGGCCGCAAGACCGCGGGCAAGAAGGACCTGGAGCTCGCCCCGGAGGCGGACGCGGACGCGGAGGACTTCGACGAGGACGACCTCGACGACCTCGAGCACACCGGCGCCGAGCTGGAGCTGGTCGAGGACACCGCCGAGGAGGTGCCGGAGAAGGACCTCAAGCCGGCCCGCCCCGAGGCCGTCGGCGCCCCGGTCAAGACCGGGAACGAGGACGAGTCCTTCGTCCTGTACGACGATGACGACGACGCCCCCGCCGCG
The DNA here is from genome assembly GCF_040614155.1 of Nocardiopsis sp. NPDC006139. Classification (NCBI taxonomy): domain Bacteria; kingdom Bacillati; phylum Actinomycetota; class Actinomycetes; order Streptosporangiales; family Nocardiopsidaceae; genus Nocardiopsis; species Nocardiopsis sp. NPDC006139. Next base: position 66,086 of record NZ_JBEXTT010000023.1, on the reverse strand, counting down.
CAGGTGGTGGCCGCCGGCGCCACCGCCGACCCGGTCAAGGACTACCTCAAGCAGATCGGCAAGGTGCCGCTCCTCAACGCCGAGCAGGAGGTCGAGCTCGCCAAGCGGATCGAGGCCGGCCTGTTCGCCGAGGAGAAGCTCGCCGAGGAGGCCGACGGCCTCTCCTTCGAGCTGCGCGACGAGCTGGAGTGGATCGCCGAGGACGGCGGCCGCGCCAAGAAGCACCTGCTGGAGGCCAACCTCCGCCTGGTCGTCTCGCTCGCCAAGCGCTACACCGGCCGCGGCATGCTCTTCCTGGACCTGATCCAGGAGGGCAACCTGGGCCTGATCCGCGCGGTGGAGAAGTTCGACTACACCAAGGGCTTCAAGTTCTCCACGTACGCCACGTGGTGGATCCGCCAGGCGATCACCCGCGCGATGGCCGACCAGGCCCGCACCATCCGCATCCCGGTGCACATGGTCGAGGTCATCAACAAGCTGGCCCGTGTCCAGCGCCAGATGCTCCAGGACCTGGGCCGCGAGCCCACCCCGGAGGAGCTGGCCAAGGAACTCGACATGACCCCCGAGAAGGTCGTCGAGGTGCAGAAGTACGGCCGCGAGCCGATCTCCCTGCACACCCCGCTGGGCGAGGACGGCGACAGCGAGTTCGGCGACCTCATCGAGGACTCCGAGGCCATCCAGCCGGGCGAGGCGGTCAGCTTCACCCTGCTCCAGGAGCAGCTGCACTCGGTGCTGGACACCCTGTCCGAGCGCGAGGCCGGCGTGGTCTCCATGCGCTTCGGCCTGACCGACGGCCAGCCGAAGACTTTAGACGAGATCGGCAAGGTCTACGGGGTCACCCGCGAGCGCATCCGGCAGATCGAGAGCAAGACGATGTCCAAGCTCCGCCACCCGTCGCGCTCCCAGGTGCTCCGCGACTACCTGGACTAGGCCGTCCGGAGTACATCGCGGCCTGAGACGGCCTGAACCCGTGTGCCCTTCCGTTCGCTGAACGGGAGGGCACACGGGTTCCGCGGTGCCTTCGTCGGTCGACGGGTGTGGCGACGCCCGCGTTCCCGCACCATCGGCCGGCGCGTTCCCACACGCTCCGACCTGACCGGGTACCGCCCGGCCGCGGTGGATTCGATCCCAGGTGTTCCGTCGTCCATCCGACACCGACCATGCTCGCGCAGTGCCTGTAGGTGCGGGATAAAGTCGCGATGCCGGTTCGTTATCTCACGCAGAGCGACGGGGCGGTCTCCGGTCCTCCCGGTCCCTCCGGCTCAGTCGCGCACGACGACGTCGAGGACCCGCGGGGCCCCGGCCTTGGCCTCGGGCGTCTCCACCGTGTGCCCCAGGTCCCGCAGCGCCGCGGCCAGCTCCGCCACGCCGGCCGCCTCGACCCCCTCGGCCAGCAGCGACCGGGCGATGTCGCCGCGGGTGGCCTTGGCCATGTGGCTGACCACCGAGCGCCGGACCTCCGAGCCGACGACCCGCTCGCGCAGCACCCGCACCGACACCAGCCGCTCGGCCGCGGCGCCCCGGGGCTTGAACGCGGCGGCGTAGGTCGCCGACCGGCAGTCCACGAGCAGCCGGTCCCCGGCCAGTTCCCCCAGCGGGCCGGCCATGGCCCTGCGCCAGTAGGCGCCCAGCCCGCCCAGCGGCGGCAGCTTCACACCCATCGACAGCCGGTAGGGCGGCAGCGCGTCGTCGGGGCCGACCACGCCCCACAGCCCGGAGAAGACCAGGACCCGCTCCCGGACGCGGCCGGAGTGCTCCCGGAGCAGTTCGGGCAGGCCCAGGCGGTCGTAGAGGACGCCGGTGTACAGGTCGGCGGCGCGCAGGGTCGGCGCGGTGGCCGCGTCCAGGTCGCGCTTGACCGCGTCGGCCTGCCCCGGGGTGAGTCCCAGCACCTCCAGAGCGGTGTCCTCCGGACCCGAGCACAGCTCCTCCAGCGCCGCCAGCACCTCCCGGCGGGCGGGGGCCAGTGCGGGCAGCACCAGGGACTCCGGGTCCACGGCGGGACCGGTGCCGGAGGTGGCCTTGCCCTCGGACGGCGGCAGCAGGATGAGCATGGTCGAACGGTCTCCAGGTTCGATCGGGGTGGACGGTCCACATGCTAGGGCGTGACGGGCGCCCCGGCGGCCGGGGCGGGCCCGCGGCCCGCTAGGATCGCCGCTTCCGGAGAGAGGGAGGCGGCGGGCGTGCACGAGTGGGCGGCGCGGGTGGCGCGGGACTGGCCGGCGTTCGAGGTCGTCGAACGGGGCGGCTGGCGGTTCGGCACCGCGGAGGGGGTGACCAAGCGCGCCAACAGCGCCGTGCTCCTGGCGCCCGGTGCGGACCCGGCCGAGGTCACCGCGTTCTACCGGGAGCGGGGGCTCACCCCCTGCGCCCAGGTGTGGCCGGGGCAGGAGGAGGCGGACGCGCGCCTGGAACGCCACGGGTACGCGGTGGTGGAGCCCACACTGGTCCTGGCCCGGGAGCCGCTCGGGCGCCCGCCGGCCCCGGGCACCACGGCGGTCGCCGCCGCGCCCGGCGCCGACTGGCTCGCCCACGGCCCGGCCCGGGTGGACGTGGTCGCCCGCATCCTGGGCGGGACCACCGCGCTGTACGGGACCGCCCCCGGCGGCGCCGGCCGGGGCTGCGCGGTGCTGTCGGGGCGCTCGGCGGCGGTCTGCGCCATGGTCACCGCCCCCGGGGCCCGGCGCCGGGGCGTCGCCTCGGGGATCCTGGCCGACCTGTTGGCCGCGGCCCATGACAAGGGCGCGACCGACGCCTACCTGTGCGTGGTGACGGAGAACACGGCGGCGCGCCGCCTCTACGAGGGCTTCGGGTTCACCGAGGTGTCCGCGTACCACAACCGCGTCCTGGCCTGAGGCCGCTCCGCGGGCCGGGCACACGACGGGCGGCGGTCCCCTGTCGGGGGCCGCCGCCCGTGTCCGTGCGGTGCGACCGGCGCTACTTGTCGTCGTTGAGCTTGTCGGTCTCGTCGTGGATGTCCGAAGCGATCTTCCGGAGGGAATCGTCGTGCTTGCGCATGTGGTGCGCGCAGAACAGCAGCTCGCCACCGGAGTTCAGCAGCACCCGGACGTAAGCCTGTGCACCACAGCGGTCGCAACGGTCAGCAGCCGTCAGCGGCTGGGTGGGGGCAAGGGTTCCAGTCACTTCGCCATCCTCAATACTCGGCGTCGGTCACCTCAGACAACATCTAACCCGACCCAGACGTTCCCAACCCGGGGCCGTGTACGCCGACAGCGGAATCCGCCTGATTGGTGCCTGGAGATCTCCCTTTGGGGCCTTTGTGGCCGCTCGTCGTTTCTACTCCTTGGTGTACCCCCTGAACGCCCGACGCATCCCCGGAAAAGGGGAGTATCCAGGTCGCATCCACCGGAGGTGGTAGTCTCGCGCGGGGCAGGACCGTTCCGGCCGCCGCCGACCCCGCTCCCCGCGGTGTTCCCGGTCGCCGCCGACCCGCCCCGGGCGACCGTCCGGCACCGCCGCCGGACCCGTACGAACCCGCCCGAACCCTCCCCGGCGTACGAGGTGAACCGACCCGTACGCCGTGGCCTGGCCCTTTTCGTCGGTGCGGCGCGGTACAAAGGGCACGCACCGCATCCGAGCCCCGATGGCCCTCAAGACGCAGGAGATGTCCGAGTGACCGCCTTGACCGCAGCCGTCCACGACCCCGAGGACTATTCCGCCCGGCACCTGTCGGTCCTCGAAGGTCTTGAGGCGGTGCGCAAACGGCCGGGCATGTACATCGGCTCCACCGACAGCCGCGGCCTCACCCACTGCATGTGGGAGATCATCGACAACTCCGTCGACGAGGCCCTGGGCGGCTTCTGCACGCGTATCGACGTCGTCCTGCACAACGACGGCTCGGTGTCGGTGGCCGACGACGGCCGCGGGATCCCCGTCGACATCGAGCCCAAGAGCGGGCTCTCCGGTGTGGAGCTGGTCATGACCAAGCTGCACGCCGGCGGCAAGTTCGGCTCCGGCTCCTACACCGCCTCCGGCGGCCTGCACGGTGTCGGCGCCTCCGTGGTCAACGCCCTGTCCGCCCGCGTCGACGTGGAGGTCGACCGCCAGGGCCACACCCACGGCCTCTCCTTCCGCCGCGGCATCCCCGGCCGCTTCGCGGGGGCCGGGCCCGACGCCGAGTTCACCGCCGTCTCGGGGCTGGAGCAGTTCCGCAAGATCGCCAAGAAGCTCACCGGCACCCGCATCCGGTTCTGGCCGGACATGCAGATCTTCATCAAGGGCGCCGAGATCGCCCGGGAGTCCCTGCTGGAGCGGGCCCGCCAGACCGCCTTCCTGGTGCCCGGGCTCACCATCTCCGTCCGCGACGAGCGCGTGGAGGGCGAGGAGCAGCCCTTCGAGGAGGAGTTCCGCTTCGACGGCGGGATCAGCGAGTTCTGCACCTTCCTGGCACCCGACGACGCGGTCAGCGACGTGCTGCGCATCCAGGGCAGCGGCAACTTCACCGAGACCGTCCCCGTGCTCGACGACGCCGGGCACATGGTCCCCGCCGACGTGGAGCGCCGGCTGGACGTGGACGTCGCGCTGCGCTGGGGCACCGGCTACGACACCACGGTCCGCTCCTTCGTCAACGTCATCGCCACCCCCAAGGGCGGCACCCACATCACCGGGTTCGAGCGCGCCCTGGTCCGGGTCATCAACGACCAGCTGCGCGCCGTCAAGCTGCTCAAGAACAGCGACGACCCGGTCACCAAGGACGACACCCAGGAGGGGCTCACCGCGGTCGTCACCGTCCGCCTGCCCGAGCCCCAGTTCGAGGGCCAGACCAAGGAGATCCTGGGCACCTCCGCGGCCGCCCGCATCGTCTCCCAGGTGGTCGGCCGGGAGCTGCGCGAATTCCTCACCTCCACCAACAAGGCGGACAAGGCCAAGGCCCGCACCGTCATGGAGAAGGTGGTCAACGCCGCCAAGGCCCGCCTGGCCGCCCGCCAGCAGCGCGAGACCCAGCGGCGCAAGAACGCCCTGGAGAACTCGGCGCTGCCCGCCAAGCTGGTGGACTGCCGCAGCGAGGGGCTGGACCGCAGCGAGCTGTTCATCGTCGAGGGGGACTCGGCGCTGGGCACCGCCAAGCTGGCCCGCGACTCGGAGTTCCAGGCGCTGCTGCCCATCCGCGGCAAGATCCTCAACGTGCAGAAGTCGTCGGTCGCCGACATGCTCAAGAACGCCGAGTGCGCCGCCATCATCCAGGTGATCGGCGCCGGGTCCGGCCGCAGCTTCGACCTCGACGCCGCCCGCTACGGCCGGGTCATCCTCATGGCCGACGCCGACGTGGACGGCGCGCACATCCGGTGCCTGCTGCTCACCCTCATCTACCGCTACATGCGGCCGATGCTGGAGGCGGGCCGGGTGTTCGCCGCGGTCCCGCCGCTGCACCGCATCGAGCTCACCAACACCCGCCGCAAGCGGGGGGCCAAGCCCGAGGACAAGTACATCTACACCTACTCCGACGCCGAGCTGACCCGCACCCTCCTGGACCTGGAGAAGCGCGGCATCGCCTGGAAGGAGCCGGTGCAGCGCTACAAGGGCCTGGGCGAGATGGACGCCGACCAGCTGGCCGAGACCACCATGGACCCGCGGTACCGCACCCTGCGCCGCATCCGGGTGGAGCAGGCCGAGGAGGCCGCGAACGTGTTCAACCTGCTCATGGGCAACGAGGTCGCGCCGCGCCGCCGGTTCATCCAGCAGGGTGCCCAGGAGCTCGACGTCGCCCGCATCGACGCCTAGCCCCTACGGCCGCCCCCGCCCGCCACGGCCCCCTCGGCCCCGGTCCCGGACACTCCGGGGCCGGGGCCGTCGGGGTCAGGCGGGCGGGGTCCAGACGCCCTCGCCGAGGAAGCGGTCGATGGCGTCCCGGTACGGGGCGGGGTCCAGCCCGCGCTCGGCCACCCAGGCGTCGTTGTAGTAGCTGTGCCGGTAGCGCTCGCCGCCGTCGCAGATCAGGGTCACCACGCTGCCCCGGCGCCCTTCGTCGAGCATCCGGGCCACCAGGTGCCACACGCCCCACAGGTTGGTCCCGGTGGAGCCGCCCGCCGACAGGCCGGTCCGGTCGTACAGGTGGCGCATGGCGGCGATGCTCGCGGCGTCGGGCACCGGCATCATCAGGTCGATCACCGACGGAACGAAGCTCGGCTCCATGCGCGGGCGGCCGATCCCCTCGATGCGCGAGGGCATCCCCGTGCCGTAGTCCGCGGCGCCGGTCACCCACCCCGGGAAGAACGCCGAGTTCTCCGGGTCCACCACCGCCAGCCGTGTGTGCAGCCGCTTGTAGCGCAGGTAACGGCCGATCGTCGCCGAGGTGCCGCCGGTGCCGGCGCCCACCACGATCCAGTCGGGGCACGGGTGCCGCTCCATCGACAGCTGCTCGAAGATCGACTCGGCGATGTTGTTGTTGCCGCGCCAGTCCGTCGCCCGTTCGGCGTAGGTGAACTGGTCCATGTAGTGGCCGCCGCTCTCCGCGGCCAGCCGCTCCGCCTCGGAGTACATGTCCGGCGGGGAGTCCACGAAGTGGCAGCGGCCCCCGTAGCGCTCGATCAGGGCGATCTTCTCCGGGCTCGTCCTGCGGGGGATCACCGTGACGAAGTCCAGGCCCAGCAGCCGTGCGAAGTACGCCTCCGACACCGCGGTGGAGCCGGAGCTGGCCTCCACGATCGTGGTGCCCTCGTCGATCCACCCGTTGGCCAGCCCGTACAGGAACAGGGACCGGGCGAGCCGGTGCTTGAGGCTGCCGGTCGGGTGGACCGACTCGTCCTTGAGGTAGAGGTCGATGCCCCATTCGGGGGGCAGCGGGAACACGTGCAGGTGCGTGTCGGCCGAGCGGTTCGCGTCCGCGATCACCTTGCGGACCGCCTCGTCGGCCCAGGAGCGCCGCGAGTCGCTGCATCGGTCCACCCAGGGGGTGCCGTCGGGGTCTGTCGGAGGTGCCATGACCAGCAGGGTAGCGGGCGGGCACGGCGGGGCCCCCGGGACTTCGCGTCCCGGGGGCCCTCGGCGGGGTGCGGCCCTCAGTCGAGCGAGCCGCCCGACATCACCGCGTGCATGCGGCGGTAGGTGGCCGCCTCCTCGTGCCTGCTCTGGCGTTCCAGGGTGCGGGCGAGCGCGATGTGCGCCCAGTGGTCCACCGGGTCGAGCTCGATGATCCGGCGGAACGTCCGCTCCGCCTTGTTCAGCTGCGCGGAGTGGAAGTAGGCGCGGCCCAGGAGCTCCAGCAGGGAACGGCTCTCGGGCTCGTCCTCCACGGCCGGCTCCAGGGTTCTGGCCGCGTAGATGGGGTCGCCCAGCTCCATGAACATGCGGGCGCGGTTGAAGATGTCGTACGTGCTCTCTTCCACGAGTGCTCCTCCCGGCGGCACGGGGGCCGTCGTCGGGTCGAACGGTCGGGGGGACGACCGCATTCCCCTGATTGATCCCCGGTCACCGGGGGCGCACACGCCCGCGGGTCCCCCTCAGAAGTCGACGGGGGAGATCCGGCCGGTGTCCACGTCGTAGACCGCCCCCGCCACCGGCAGTCCGGCGGGCAGCAGCGGGTGGTGGCGGATGCGCTCCAGGTCGTGCCGCAGCGCCCCCAGCTGGTCGTTGTCGGTGTGGAAGTCCAGGCTGCGGGTGTCCACCCCGTACTCCTCCATGATGGTGTCGTGCACAGCGTCGTCGCTGGGAACGGACGCCATCTTGCACCTGGTGTGCGGCATGACCAGCACCCGCTCCACTCCCAGCAGGTACACGGCCAGCACCAGGGTCCGCAGGGTGTCATCGGTCACCCGGGCGCCCGCGTTGCGCATGATCTTGGCGTCGCCGGGCTTGAGGCCCAGCAGGTCCAGCGGCTCGATCCTGGAGTCCATGCAGGTCACCAGGGCCAGGCCGCGCGCGGCGACGGGCTTGAGCCCAGCCAGCGAATACCGGGCCGCGTAGTCCTCGTTGGCGGCGATGACGTCGTCGAACGCGCCGCCCGCCGGGCCGCTCGTGCTGTCGTTGCTCATGAGATCCCCCTCAGTCCGTACCCAAGACGATGCCGTGCACATCGAACCAGGTCGGTGTGCACGGCATGTTGCGACTTCCTCAGGCCCCGGAACCCGGGGCCGTGATACCGAAGTCGGTCCGTCCACTCCCTACCGTAACGATCGCGCGCGGCAGAGCCTCACCCGACCCGTCCCGGCGCTCGGTCGTGTCGGGCAGGCGCACCGGCTTGCCGTCGGCGCGGGCGGCCCGCGCGGGGCTCCGGCCGATCCACGCCATGAGCAGGGTGTCCTCGCCCTTGAGGTAGCGGTGGCAGCGCACACCGCCGGTGGCGCGGCCCTTGGCCGGGTACGCGGAGAACGGGGTGACCTTGGCCGCTCCGGCCTGGGTGCCCTCCAGGGCGCTGCTCGCACCGGACACGGTCACCACGACCGAGTCCTCGGGGCTGCTCACCGCGCCGAACCACAGCACGCGGGCCTCCTCCGGCAGCCGTACGCCCGCCACACCGCCGGCCGGGCGGCCCTGCGGGCGCACCGCGGAGGCGGAGAAGCGCAGCAGCTGCGCCTCGGAGGTGACGAACGCCAGGTCCTCCTCGCCCGTGGACAGCTGGGAGACGCCGATGACGCGGTCGTCGTCCTTGAGGGTGATGACCTCGAAGTCGTCCTTGTTGGGCGGGTAGTCCGGGGCGACCCGCTTGACCACGCCGGCGACGGTGCCCAGCACGAAACCGGGCCCGGAGGCGTCCATGGACACCACCGAGACGACCCGTTCGTCCCCGTCCAGCTGGACGAACTCGGTGACCGGAAGGCCCGACGCCAGCGGCGGGGCCTCCTCGCCCTCGTCGGGCAGCTCGGGCAGCTCCACCACCGGTACGCGGATCATCCGCCCCAGGTCGGTGACCAGGCCGACGTCCGAACGGGAGGTGGTGGGCACCGACACGGCGATCGCGTCGTGCCGCACGCGCAGCCCCTCGAACATGGGCGGCGGGACGGCCCCCCGGCTGCGGCCGATCCGCCCGTCCACGTCCATGAGCACGTGGCAGGGCTGGTCGGCCATCTCCAGCGGGATCACCGCGGCGCGGGAGACGCCGTCGCTCTCGCGCAGCTGCGTGCGGCGCGGGGTGGCGAACTTCTTGGAGACGTCGCCCAGCTCCTTGGAGACGACCCGGCGCAGCTTCTTGTCCGACTCCAGGATCGACGTGAGCTCGTCGATCTCGCTGTTGAGCTGGTCGCGCTCGGTCTCCAGCTCCAGCCGGTCGAACCTGGTCAGGCGGCGCAGCGGGGTGTCCAGGATGTAGCGGGCCTGGATGTCCGACAGGTCGTAGGCCGACATCAGCGACTCGCGGGCCGCGGTGGAGTCATCGGCCTCGCGGATGAGCGCGATGACGCGGTCGATGTCGAGCAGGGCCACCAGCAGGCCGTCCACCAGGTGCAGCCGCTCGCGGCGCTTGCGGCGGCGGAACTCGCTGCGGCGGCGCACGACCTCCAGGCGGTGGCCGACGTAGACCTGGAGGAGCTCGCGCAGGCCCAGGGTCTGGGGCTGGCCGTCGACCAGGGCGACGTTGTTGATGCCGAAGGACTCCTCCATCGGCGTCAGCCGGTAGAGCTCCTCCAGGACGGCCTCGGGGTTGAAGCCGTTCTTGAGCTCGATGACCAGTCGCAGCCCCTGGTTGCGGTCGGTCAGGTCCTTCAGGTCGGAGATGCCCTGGAGCTTCTTGGACTGCACCAGCTCCTTGATGCGGGCGACGACCTTCTCGGGGCCCACGTTGTAGGGCAGCTCGGTGACGATCAGGCCGGTGCGCCGGGCGCTGACCTTCTCGATGGCGACGGTGGCGCGGGTCTTGAACGTGCCCCGCCCGGTCCGGTAGGCGTCGCGGATGCCGTCCAGTCCGACGATGGTGCCGCCGGTGGGCAGGTCCGGGCCCGGGACGAACTCGGTGAGCTCCTCCAGGGTGGCCTCGGGGTGGGCGATGAGGTGGCGGGCCGCCGCGATGACCTCGCCAAGGTTGTGCGGGGCCATGTTGGTGGCCATGCCGACCGCGATGCCGGCGGCGCCGTTGACCAGCAGGTTCGGGAAGGCCGCGGGCAGGACCTCGGGCTCGGTCTCCTGGCCGTCGTAGTTGGGCTTGAAGTCGACGACGTCCTCGTCGATGCCCGACACCAGCAGCTCGGCGGCCCGGTCCAGGCGGGCCTCGGTGTACCGCATGGCGGCGGGGGCGTCGTCGCCGCCCAGGGAGCCGAAGTTGCCGTGGCCGTCCACCAGGGGGACGCGCATGGCGAAGGGCTGGCTCAGGCGCACCAGCGCGTCGTAGATGGCGGAGTCGCCGTGGGGGTGCAGGCGGCCCATCACCTCACCGACCACGCGGGCGCACTTGACGTGCCCGCGCTCCGGGCGCAGCCCCATTTCGTTCATCTGGTACAGGATGCGGCGCTGGACGGGCTTCATGCCGTCCCGCGCGTCGGGCAGGGCGCGCTGGTAGATCACCGAGTAGGCGTACTCGAGGAAGCTGCCGCGCATCTCCTCGGAGACGTCGATGTCGATGATCTTCTCTGCGAGATCCTCGGGGGGGTGGGAAGTTGTACGGGCCATGTCCGTAATTCTGGCCCGAACCAGAGACTGAAACGTACGTGTGCGCGTGGTCGGGCGTGTGTGAGTCGCGCGACTGGCGGGTTTCGTCCGTGGCGGTGGCGCTTTATGACCTTCCCACTGAGGGGCGGCCCCGCTCCGGGAGCGAATCGGAGCGGGGCCGCCGGGGTGTCGTCGCGCGGGTCAGCCGCCGAAGGGGACGGTCAGGGTGGCACCCCCGTCCGCGCCGGTCCGCACGCTGGAGTCGGCCGTGCCCAGGGCGCTCCAGATCTTCAGGCGCACGGTCCCGCCGTCGAGGTCGGCGAAGCCGCCGGAGACGGAGGAGGGGCCCCGGCCCTGCGTGTAAGACTCCCACCCGGCGACGTCGTCGGTGGCGAAGTAGGGGTAGGTCTCGGTCCGGTCGACGGTCCCGTCGCCGTCGAAGTCGTACTCGACGCGCACCTGGACGGCGTTGGCGACCGAGGCCCCGGAGTCCACCGGCAGGGAGAAGGCGGTCTCCCCGCCGTCGAAGGAACCGCTCACACCCTCCAGTTCGAGGACCACGGCGTCCGCGGGCGGGTCGCCGTCGCGGTTGGCGCCCCCGGCGTCGGGGACCGTGATGACGCCCGCGGTGCCGGGGGGCTCGGCCGACAGGTCCGACCCGTTCGGGTACAGCACGCCGTCGCCCAGGTCGCCGCCCCCGGGGTCGGGGTCGGGCGACGGGTCGGGGCCGCCCGGGTCGCCCCCGCCGCCCTCGCCGACGGTGGAGGCCAGGGTGCCGGGGGCCACCTCCAGTTCGGTGCCGTCGGAGAAGGTGACCGTGATCGGCGAGCCGCCGGGGTTGAACGCGGTGTAGGCGCGCCCGTCGACGTCGGAGAACACCGCGTAGTGGGCGGTGTCGGCCGTGACGGACGTGTCCACGGTGCCGACCTCGGCCAGGGTGGAGATCCACTGGTAGGTGTGCGGCTTGGAGCCGCCCGCCTCCGGCTCGTAGGTCTGCCACTGCGCCTCGAACATGTCCAGGGCGGCGTCGCCGTCCGACAGCGCCCGGTGCGCCCAGTGGATGTCGCGCCAGATCTCGGGCTCGCGGCCCAGGCGGTCCACGAGGGACTCGTACATCGCCCCGGCGTGCGCCGGGTCGTGGCCCAGGTAGAGGGAGCCCGCGGTGATCGGCAGGTAGTTGATGCCGTAGTGCTCCTCGTCGCCGCCGTCCCACCAGATGCGGTAGTCGCCGCCGTCGCCCCAGACCATGCCGACCACGTCGTGGCCGAACCCGTCGGGGAAGGCCTCCCCGCCGTGGTCCTGCCAGTAGCGGGTGACGGTGGAGGCCTGGGTGGTGTGCAGGAAGACGCCCAGGTCGCGCAGCTCCTCGTCGCCGGTCAGCGCGCCGAAGAGCGCGGTGGAGGAGGCGAAGTGCATGCCCTCGGAGGACGACTCCTGGTTGTTGCCCGCGGCGAACCCGGCGTGGCCGGAGGCCCAGCCGTGCCCGGCGTAGGGCGAGAAGGATCGCAGGCGGGGGAAGAGGCCGGCCTCGGTGGCGGCCACGTCGTCGATGACCATGCGCACCATGCCGCCCCAGGCGTCCTCGGCCGCCCAGTCACGGTCGTAGCGGGCGATGGTGGCGGCGGCCGAGACCAGGTAGCCGTAGTGGAAGTCGTGGTCGTTGAGCTCGGTGGTGGCGCCGAAGCTGTCCGGGTAGCCCAGGAGGCTCCCCCAGTCGGCCTCGTAGTGCAGGCCGCGGCCGCCCCCGGCGGTCAGCCAGTCCTCGACGCGCCCCTTGAGCAGGCCCAGGAGCTCGTCGCGGGCCTCGGTGTACCCGATGGAGTCCGCGATGGGCACCAGCTGGGCCAGGCGGCCCATGGCCTTGCCGTCCCAGTAGGTGTCCCCGGGGGAGGGGAAGTGCGCGTCCTCGGCGAGGACCTCGTCGATGAGCAGGCGCAGCCGGTCGTGGTCGGCGGAGTCGACGGTGGGCAGGCTCGGCAGGATGCCCTGTGTGGTCAGCTCCGTGGTGAAGGAGCCGCCCAGCGCCACGCGCATCTCCCCGCGCGGGGAGGCGTAGGACAGGCCGGCGACCTCGTCGTCGCTGTTGCCCCAGTGGTGGGGGTACATCGCCAGGACGGTGCCCTCGGCGCCGCCCTCCAGCGCCTCGGTCTCCACCCGGTAGGTGCTGGTGAGGGTGGCGGCCGCCTCGTCGTAGTCGTACTCGACGACGGAGCCGGTGACGGCGGAGTGGGCGTAGGGGGCGAAGTCGTCCAGCGCGTCCGGCGAGGGCAGCAGGGCGACGGAGTAGTGCCCGCCGTCCCCGGTGGGCGCGGTGAAGGTGTCCCCCGAGCGGGTCCAGGGGGACCCGGTGGGGGAGAAGAGGGCGTAGTGGTTGCCGTTGACGGTGGCGCCGACCGTCGAGCCCTCCTCGTGCCAGACGTCCGGCGAACCGGTGAAGGCCACCTCGGCGTCGCCGCCGTCGGTGCGGGCGTGCGCGAAGGGCAGGCCCTGGCCGATGGTGACGTCCAGGGTGGGGCCGCCCGACCAGCGGGCGGTCACGGTCCAGTCGCCGCTGTCGGCGACCCGGGTGTCGGGGGAGTCCAGGCCGACGGCGCCCAGGGAGAGGTCGGCGGTGTGCGGGAACTCGTACTTGAGGCCGTCCGCGACCAGCCGGGGTTCGCGGGGGTGGCCCATCTCCAGGCCCCCGGCGTGGGGCCGGTAGGTGGCCGGGTGGGCGTAGAGGTTCTCGCCGTAGGGGTTGTCCGGGTAGCGCTGGAAGATGAGTGAGGACCACCACTCGTTGGTGGGTGCCGGTCCTTCGAAATCCTCGGTGACCTTGGGGTCGACCGGCGCCCCGTTGAGGTCGGAGGGGCCGGTGGCGCCGGCGGGGAGGGCGTCGTCGTAGCTCCCGGCGCCGACCGGGACCAGGGCCGCGGCCGCGGCGGGGGCCGCGTTCGGGCCGGCGGTGAGGGCGGTGGTGGTGAGGGCGGTCGCGCCGCCGATCGCGAGCGCCGCCAGGACGGCGGCGGTGCCGCGGCCGGGGGACCGTCGGGAGGGGGCGGGGGGCGGGTGGTTGTCGTCCATCGGTTCGCCTCTCTGGGTTCAGCGGGGGGTTCGCGTATGGGAGCGCTCCCATGCGTGAGGAACCGTGCTCAGAGTGTGCTCAGGCGAAGATGTGAGCGCAATGGAGGAAACTTCGAAAGTTTCTGTTTTGTTACCGTCGTCGGCTCCCGTGGCCGGCGGGAACCGGAGCGACCCGCGAACCGGGCGGCGCGCGAGGGACGGGGGAGGTGCTTCGGGGGTACCGCTCGGCGGCGGTGGCGGGCGACGGGCAGGGGGGCCGCGCCGGAGGTGTCCGTTGAGGGCGGTGGTGGGCGACGGGCGGGAGTGGACGACGCCCCGGGCGTCGGCCCGCTCTGGTACGAAGGGATCATGGCCACCACCCCTGACCCCACCCTCACCACCGACCCCGCCGACGGGGACCTGCGCGAGCGCGCCGAGGCGCACCTGCGCGCCCTGGCCGGGGACTCCGCCCGGCTGCGCGAGGACCAGTGGACCGCGATCCACGCCCTGGTCGCCGAGCGGCGCCGGGCCCTGGTCGTCCAGCGCACCGGCTGGGGCAAGTCGGCGGTGTACTTCGTGGCCACCGCCCTGCTGCGGGCCCGGGGCGCGGGGCCCACCGTCATCGTCTCGCCGCTGCTGGCCCTCATGCGCAACCAGATCTCCGCCGCCGAGCGCGCGGGCATCCGCGCCCGCACCGTCAACAGCGCCAACACCACCGACTGGCAGGCCGTCTACGCCGACGTGGAGGCGGGCGGGGTCGACGTGCTGCTGGTCAGCCCCGAGCGCCTCAACAACCCGGAGTTCCGCGACCGGGTGCTGCCCGAGCTGGCCGCCGGGGCCGGGCTGGTCGTCGTCGACGAGGCCCACTGCGTCTCCGACTGGGGCCACGACTTCCGCCCCGACTACCGGCGCATCCGCTCCCTGCTGCTGGACCTGCCCGACGGCGTCCCGGTGCTGGCCACCACCGCCACCGCCAACGAGCGCGTCACCCGCGACGTCGCCGAGCAGCTGCGGGCCGGGGCCGACCGGGACGAGACGCTCGTGCTGCGCGGGCCCCTGGACCGGGAGAGCCTGCACCTGTCGGTGGTGGACCTGCCCGAGCCCACCGACCGGCTGGCCTGGCTGGCCGAGCAGCTGCCCCGCATCCCCGGCTCCGGGATCGTCTACACCCTCACCGTCGCGGCGGCCGAGGAGACCGCCCGGTTCCTGGCCGAGCAGGGCATGGAGGTGCGCTCCTACACCGGGCAGACCGACCCCGACGAGCGCCGCGCCGCCGAGGACGACCTGCTGGCCGACCGGGTCAAGGCGCTGGTGGCCACCAGCGCCCTGGGCATGGGCTTCGACAAGCCCGACCTGGGGTTCGTCGTGCACCTGGGCGCGCCCTCCTCGCCGATCTCCTACTACCAGCAGGTCGGCCGTGCCGGGCGCGGGGTCGAGCGGGCCGAGGTGGTGCTGCTTCCCGGGCGCGAGGACACCCGCATCTGGGAGTACTTCGCGAGCCTGTCCTTCCCGCCGGAGGAGACCGTGCGCCGCACCCTGGACGCGCTGGCCGAGGGCGGGCCGCTGTCCGTCGCCCGCCTGGAGACCCGGGTGGACCTGCGCCGCAGCCGTCTGGAGCAGATGCTCAAGGTCCTGGACGTCGACGGGGCGGTGCGCCGGGTGCGCGGCGGCTGGGAGGCCACCGGGCGGGCCTGGTCCTACGACGCCGAACGCTACGAGGCGGTCGCCAAGGCACGGGAGACCGAGCAGCGGGCGATGCTGGACTACACCGCCCTGGACACCTGCCGGATGGAGTTCCTGCGCCGCCAGCTGGACGACCCGGAGGCGACCGCCTGCGGGCGCTGCGACAACTGCACCGGCCGCACCTGGGAGACCGGGGTCGACCCCGGCCGCCGGGAGGCGGCCGCCGCCCACCTGGACCGGCCGGGCGTGCTCATCGAGCCGCGCCGCCAGTGGCCCACCGGCATGGACACCCTGGGGGTGCCGCTGTCGGGGCGCATCAAGCCCGAGCTCCAGGCCGCGCCGGGCCGCGCCCTGGGCCGGTTCACCGACATCGGCTGGGGGGCCGAGCTGCGCGCCCTGCTCGCCGAGGATGCCCCCGAGGCCCCGGTGAGCGACCGCGTCCTCCAGGGGCTGGTGCGCGTCCTGGCCGCCTGGGACTGGGAGCAGAGGCCGGTGGGCGTCGTGGCCATGCCCTCGCTCACCCGGCCGCGGATGATCAACGACCTGGCCGGGCGCCTGTGCGCCCTGGGCCGCCTCGCCCCGGTGGGCTCCCTGGCCTACGCCACCCCGGAGGGCCCGGGGGAGCGGCGGCACAACAGCGCCATGCGCCTGGCCCAGGTGCACCGGGCCCTGGTCCCGGCCCCCGGCCTGGCCGAGGCCCTGGACGGCCTCCAGGCCGAGACGCCGGGGCCGGTGCTGCTCGTCGACGACCACACCGACACCGGATGGAGCCTCACCGTCGGCGCCGCGATCCTGCGCGAACTCGGCGCGCCCGCGGTCCTGCCCCTCACCCTCGCCACCACCGGCGGCTGACCCCCGCCCGGACGCGGTTCCCGCCCACGCCCGGTGCCCGCGCCGCCACGGACACCCGCCGTCCGTTCGGGTCGGCACCGGACACCCGAGCGCCGCGGACGCCCACCGGCGCGTGCGCTCCCTTGCCCGCTGCCGCGAACGGTCTTCGGCCGCCGCATCCCGGGTGTGCGGAGCCCCCGCCGGGCCGTGGTCGGTCCGACGGCCGGTCCTGGGGCACTCCGAAAACGCGGACGGGGCCCGGCCGAAGCCGGGCCCCGTCGCGGGACGTCATGGGGGTGCGGGTCAGCGGATGCGCTGGCCGCGCGGGGCGCCGCGCCGCACCGGCTGGCCGTTGCCCAGGTCCGGGCGGGCGCCCGGCTGGTGCAGGGCGCGCGCCGCCAGGCGGTGCGCCCGGGCCAGGGCCTCCTTGGGGTGGCGGCCCGCCAGCCACGCGGGCAGGAAGCCCGCGATGAACGCGTCGCCCGCGCCCACCGAGCCCGGCGAGGGGTCCACCTGGTCGGCCGGGGCCCACACCACGTCGTCGCGGGTCTTGGACGCCCACAGGCCGCCCTCCTCGCCCAGCTTCAGCACCACGTTCGGGAACCAGGCGGTGAGCACCTTGGCCGCCGCCTCCGGGTCCTCCCGGCCGGTCAGCACCTTGGCCTGGGCCAGGTTCGCGAACAGCAGGCGGGCGCCCTGCGTCCAGTCCAGGAAGTTCTCCGCGCCGGCGCGCTCCAGCGGGGCGTGCGAGCCGCCGTCCACCGAGATGGACATGCCGCTCTCGCGCGCCATCCGCAGCGCCACCCGCGCCGCCCGGCGCGAGTCCGCGTTGATCAGCGTGTAGCCCGACACGTGCAGGTGCCCGTCCGGGCCGAACACGTCGCGCGGCAGGTCCTCGGGCTGGAGGCGGGCGTTGGCGCCCGGGTCGCTCAGCATCGTCCGGTCGCCCCGGTGGGTGATCATCACCACGCAGGTCCCGGTCGCGACCTCGGGGTCCATCACCATCCGGGAGTCGAGCCCGTAGCCCATCAGCTCCATCTCGCGGGTGCGCCCGGTGATGTCGGATCCGCGCCGGCCCACGAACGTGGTCTCGGTGCCCTCCACGGCCAGCCAGGAGGCGATGTTGGCCCCCGAGCCGCCTCCGTACATCACCACCGACGCCGGGGTGTCGCTGCCGCGGGCCAACGGGTGGAACGCGCGCGCGACGGCGTCGGTCATCAGATCACCGATCACGACCACTCGTGTCATATCGCCAGCCACCACCGAGTCATGAGAATTCGTGCCCGCTCGACGTTAACAGGTGAATCGTCAGCGGTGTGTAACGAAGTGACGGCACCCCGGACACACGCCGATTCGGGGCCCTCGTCCCGGAGCCGAGCCCCGTGGACAAGCGTATCCGGCCATAGGGTGCTCGGTCCCGGATCGGGACCTCGGGCCCCCGGGGACGGGACGTACCGCGGGTGTTTTCGCGCCGACCGCATCGACTTTCCCCGGAATCGACCGATTGTCGTCTAGTCTCGCAGTCGTGCAGTCCTACCCGAACCACTGGGAAGCCGACGTCGTCCTCACCGACGGAGGCACCGCCCACCTGCGCCCCATCACCCCGGACGACGCCGACCTGCTGCGCGAGTTCCACGGCAGACTCTCCCCGGAGACGATCTACTACCGGTTCTTCGCGCCCTACCCCCGCCTCTCCGACCGCGACGTGAGACGTTTCACCACGGTCGACTACGAGGACCGGGTGGCCCTGGTCGCCACCATCTCCGACGCCCTCGTCGCGGTGGTGCGCTACGACAAGGTCGCCCCGGAGGAGGCCGAGGTCGCCTTCGTCGTGGAGGACGCCCACCAGGGGCGCGGGCTGGCCTCCGTCCTGCTGGAGCACATCGGCGCGGCCGCCCGCGAACGCGGCATCCGCCGGTTCATCGCCGACGTGCTCCCGGAGAACCGGCGGATGATCAACGTCTTCCGCGAGGCCGGGTACACCGCCCAGCAGACCTTCGACGAGGGGGTCATCCGGCTCACCCTCGACATCCAGCCCACCGACGACTCCACCGAGGTCATGCGGGCCCGCGAGCAGCGCGCCGAGTCGCGCTCCATCGCCCGGCTGCTGTTCCCGGAGTCCGTCGCGGTCATCGGCGCCAGCCGCACCGCCCACACCATCGGCCAGACCGCCCTGCGCAACCTCCTCGACAGCGAGTTCCAGGGCCCCGTCTACCCGGTCCACCCCGAGGCCAAGGCCGTCGTGGGCGTGCGCGCCTACCCCTCCGTGCTGGACATCCCCGACCAGGTGGACCTGGCCGTGGTCGCCGTGCGCGCCGACGCGGTCGCGGACGTGGTGGAGCAGTGCGCCGAGAAGGGCGTGCACGGCCTGATCGTGGTCAGCTCCGGCTTCGGCGAGACCGGTCCCGAGGGGCGCGCCCGCCAGGACGAGCTGGTGCGCACCGCCCGCGCCGCCGGGATGCGCGTGGTCGGCCCCAACTGCCTGGGCGTCGCCAACACCGACCCCTCGGTGTCCCTCAACGCCACCCTGTCGCCCGACCTGCCCCGCAGCGGTCCCATCGGGTTCTTCTCCCAGTCCGGCGCCCTGGGCCGGGCCATCCTTCAGCGCGTCGCCGACCGGGGCATGGGCCTGTCCACGTTCGTCTCCGCGGGCAACCGCGCCGACGTGTCCGGCAACGACCTCATGCAGTACTGGCAGGAGGACCCCTCCACCGAGGTCGTCCTCCAGTACCTGGAGTCCCTGGGCAACCCGCGCAAGTTCACCCGCCTGGCCCGGCGCCTGGCCAAGCTGAAGCCGGTCGTGGCGGTGCGCAGCGGCGGGTCCGCGCAGACCACCCCCACGGGGCACGCGGCGGGCGGGCTGGCGCTGCCCGACTACGCCGTCACCTCGCTGTTCCAGCAGGCCGGCGTGGTCCGGGTCGACGACATCACGCAGATGTTCGACGCGGCCCAGGTGTTCGCCTACCAGCCCCTCCCCAAGGGCCCCCGGGTCGGCGTCATCGGCAACTCCGACTCCCTGGAGCTGCTGGTCAAGGACGCCGCGGTCCGCCAGGGCCTCAAGCCGCACGACCCCGTCAACCTGGGCCCGCAGGCCACCGCGGACGACTTCGACCGGGCCCTGGAGGCGGCGCTGGCCGACGACGAGGTCCACTCCGTCGTGGTCGTGTTCGTCCCCGCCCTGCACCCCATCTCCGACGACGTCGCCCGGGTGCTGCGGGCCCGCTCGCTGGGCTCGGACAAGCCCATCGTCACCACCTACCTGGCCCGCCAGGGCGTCCCCGAGGAGCTGCGCCACGTGGGCGAGCGCGGGGAGACCCTGCGCGGCTCGGTGCCCTCCTACCCCGCGCCCGAGGACGCCGTGCGCGCCCTGGCCTACGCCACCCGGTACACCCAGTGGCGCGACCGCAAGCCCGGCCGCCACCCCGAGCTGCCCGACATCGACGGCGCCCGGGCCCGCGCCACCATCACCCGGGCGCTCAAGAACGCCCCGGGGGAGGAGGTCTGGTTCGGCGGCGAGCGCCGCTACGACGAGGACACCGCGGTCTCCGCCGAGGACACCCGCGAACTCCTCTCCTGCTACGGCATCACCGCCTACCCCGACATCCCCGTGTCCTCCGCCGACGAGGCCGTGGTGGCCGCCGGGCGGCTGGGCTACCCCGTGGTGGTCAAGGCCGACTCGCCCGACCTGCGGGTGCGGGCCGGGGGCACCTTCGTCCGCGCCGACCTGCGCACCCCCGACGACGTGCGCAGCGCCTACCTGTCGCTGGCCGACCGGTTCGGCGCGGAGGCCGACCTGGTCGTGCAGCGCATGGTCGCCCCCGGGGTGCCCACCGTGGTGCGCGCGGGCGACAACCGGTCGTTCGGCTCGGTGGTCTCCTTCGGCCTGGCCGACGTCACCGCCGAACTCCTCGACGACCGGGCGTTCCGGCTGGCCCCGCTCACCGACATGGACGCCGCCGACCTCATCCACGCCGTGCGCGCCGCGCCGCTGCTGTTCGGGCTGCCCGCCGGGGCCACCTCCCTGGCCGAGCAGCCCAACGTGGAGGCGCTGGAGGAGCTCCTCATCCGTGTCTCGCGCCTGGTGGAGGCGTTCCCCGAGATCGGCTACATCGACCTGGACCCGGTGCTGGTCAACGCCACCGGCGCGCACGTGCTCGGCGCCCGCATGTGGCTGCGCGAGGCCCCCGAGGTCCGGCCCGACGCCGGCCCCCGGCGGCTGCGCGGGGTGACGTTCTGATGCGGCGGCCCGCGCCCGGGTCCGGGCGAGGGGTGGCGTCCTGATCAGGCACTGGGCATCCCGTTTCTCCCAGCGGTCGCGAAGTGCCGCGGGGAGGAGGCAGGATAGGGATATGAGGAAAACACGCGCCGTGTCCACGGACTGGCGGCTGGAGATCGAACGCAGCGGCTACTATCCCGCGCTGGTGATCGACGCCGTCGCCACGGCCCTGGGCGACGAGAGCGCCGAGGCGTTCGTCGTGCACCACGAGGCGACCTTCGACCCGGCGATGGAGATGCGGCGGCACATCACCGTCATGCTGCTCACCGCCACCCGGCTCGTGGTGTGCCACACCGACGAGCACCCGCCCACCGAGCCCGGCGGCACCTCGCACGCGTCCACCACCACCGACAGCATCCAGCTCGGCAACATCCAGTCGGTCGCCCTCACCAGGGTCGTGCCCAACCCCGCGCAGTACACGCCCGGGAGCATGCCCAGCGAGCTGGTCCTCAGCGTCAACCTCTCCGTCAACTGGGGCGCGGTCGCCCACATCGACCTGGAGCCGGCCTCCTGCGCCGACGAGAGCTGCGAGCTCGACCACGGCTACACCGGCGCCATCACCGCCGAGCCGCTCACCCTGCGGGTGAGCGAGGCGGCCGACGGGGCCGAGGCCGTCGCCACCATGCTGAACTTCGCGAACGCGCTGTCGGCGGCCACCCGCTGACACCGGGACCCTGCGGGGCCGGGGACCGCCGCGGTCCCCGGCCCCGCCGCGTTTCACGCGTTCGCCCCCCGGCCGTGACGCGGACTTAACGAACACGGTTCACCCGGCCGTGGTGCCCCGGCGACCCGTCCGTCTAGGGTGGAACCGGATTCGTGCATTCCGCCACAAGAGAGGCGCGTCCGGTCACAAACCAGGCGTTTCCGTGCACGCCGTACCCCGACGGCGCGCCCGCTCTCACACACTCCCCGCACCCGCGGAGATGATGGACCCGGAGAAAGGTCGGTCTGCGATGACGCAGCACTCGTCCCCGACGCCCAAGGACGACACGCCCCTGGTACGCCTCGACGTGGACAGGGGGGTGGCCACGGTCACCCTCGACTCCCCCCGCAACCGCAACGCGCTGTCCGCGCGGCTGCGGTCGGAGCTCTCCAAGGCGCTGTCCGACGCCATGGCCGACGACGAGGTGCGCGCCGTCGTCCTCACCGGCACCGGGCCCGTGTTCTGCGCCGGGGCCGACCTCAAGGAGGTCGCCGCCGCGCTGGCCGGGGAGCCCGTCGAGCCCGCCCCGGAGCTGCCGGAGGTCTTCGAGCAGATCATGGGCGCCCCCAAGCCCGTCATCGCCGTCCTCAACGGCGCCGCCCGCGCCGGCGGCATCGGCCTGGTCGCCGCCGCCGACATCGCCCTGGCCCCCAAGAGCGCCACCTTCGCGTTCACGGAGGTGCGCATCGGCGTGGTGCCCGCGATCATCTCCGTCCCCGTGTCCGCCCGGATGCACTCGCGCCAGCTCAGCCGCTACTTCCTCACCGGCGAGCTCTTCGACGCCTCCGCCGCCGCCAAGGCCGGGCTCATCACCCAGGCGGTGCCCGACCGCGACATGGCGCACGCCCTCGACGCCGTCCTCCAGGGCATCCGCGGCTCCGCGCCCAAGGCGCTCTCGCGCACCAAGGAACTGCTCGGCGAACTCGGCGCCGGGGCGCTGGCCGCCCCCGAGCGGCGGGCCGAGGCGTTCGCCCGCATGGGGGAGCTGTCCGCCGAGTTCTTCGCCGGCGAGGACGCCGCCGAGGGCCGGCTGTCCTTCTTCGAGAAGCGCCCGCCGCGCTGGGCCAGGTGACCGCGGCCGGACGCCCCTCCTTTCGGGGCGTCCGGTGCGTCCGCTCCTGCGCAGAGGTCACAATGGTCGGGTGAGCTACTCCGGAGATACCAGGGTCGGCGGCCCCGCCGACCTGCGACGACTACCGCATCTGACCATCACCAAGATCAGCGTCGGCCCCATGGAGAACAACGCCTACCTGTTGCGTTGCCGCTCCACCGGCGAGGCCGCCCTCATCGACGCCGCCGCCGAGCCCGACCGCATCCTCGAACTCATCGGCGCCGACGGCCTCGACCGGGTGATCACCACCCACCGCCACCAGGACCACTGGCAGGCCCTGGCCGAGGTGGTCGGGGAGACCGGCGCCCGCACCGTGGCCCACCCCGAGGACGGCGAGGAACTGCCCGTCTCCGTCGACGAGCCCGTCGTCCACGGCTCGCGGATCTCCGTGGGGGACTGCCACCTCACCGTCATCCACCTGCGCGGCCACACGCCCGGGTCGATCGCGCTGCGCTACGACGACCCCGAGGGGCACGTCCACCTGTTCACCGGCGACAGCCTCTTCCCGGGAGGGGTCGGCCGCACCTGGTCCGACGAGGACTTCCGAACCCTTCTCGGCGACGTCGAGGAGCGCGTGTTCGGGGTCCTGCCCGACGACACCTGGGTCTACCCCGGCCACGGGCGCGACACCACTCTGGGAGTGGAGCGCCCCCACCTGGACGAGTGGCGCGAACGGGGCTGGTGAGTCAGGCCCCCAGACACACGAAGCCGTGCCGCCCCAGGTGGGCGGCCACCGCCTCGGGCGGGGCGGCGCCCGCCGCCAGCGCCCGGTGGAAACCGGCCACGGCCCGCCCGGTCCCGGCATCGCGTACCGGGGCCGGGCTGGCCACCACGGCGCGCACCCCCGCCTCCAGCAGTGCCCCGGCGAAGCGCCCGGCCCCGCACGAGGTCAGCACCACCACCTCCGGAGGCGCCGCCGACACCAGGTCCAGGGCCAGCAGCGGGCCGTCGGCCAGGGCGACCGACGACAGCAGCGGGGAGCGCTCGGCCACCCGGCCGTGCCCGGACAGGTGCACCAGGTCGCAGCCCGCGGCGCCCGCCGCCACCTCGCCGACCCGCACGGCCCTGTGCGCCCGGGAGTGGACCCTGCCCAGGTCGGCGACCTCGCGGACGGCGCCCCGCGGCGCCGGGCCCGCCGCCAGCAGCACCCGCCGCCACCGGGGGAGCGGCCGCACCACCCGGTCCGCCCACGCCCGCGCCGACGGCACCACCGCGACGGGCCGGCCGCGCAGCCCGGGCAGCGCGCCCCACGGCGGGTGGCCCAGCCGCGGGTCGGCGGCGACCACCAGCGGCCGGTCGTCCACCAGCTCCAGCACGGGGGCCAGCGCCGCGCCGAACTCCCGCGCCACCCGCGCGGGCGGGCCCAGCGACCGGGCGTGCACCCGGCCGTCGACCACGACCAGCGCCACCACGTCGCCCACGACCACCAGGCGCACGAACGCCCGGCCGCCCAGCAGCCCGGCCAGCCGGGCGCCCACCGGAGCGCACTCCCGCGCGGCCGCACCCTGCGCGTACCGCGCCCGCTCCCACCGCCGCGCGTACACCAGGCAGTGCCGGTCCCGTCCGTTCGCCAGCGCCTCCCGGTACCGCTCGACCACCGGGTCGCACCGCCCCGCCGGCACCCGCGGCGCCGGGGGCACGGTGAACTCGGCCCACTCCAGCGCACCGCGCAGGTCGCCCCGCGCCAGCGACACCTCCACCCCGGCCCGCGCCACCTGCGGGTCCCCGAGCACCCGGGGGTCCGCTTCGGCGGGCCCCGCGAAGGCGGTCCACGGGCCGCGGACCTCCTGCGACTCACGGGTCAGCCGCGAACCGGGGGCCGCCCGCCGGTCCCCGGCCCCCCGCGCACCGCCGGCCGGCCGGTGACCGGCGGATCCCTCGGGGAACCGGAGCGCCCGCGGTTCCGGGGGCGGCTGTTCGGTGCGGGCCGCCCGTGCGCCATCGGCCGTCCGCGGGGCCGGGGGCCACGGGGGGAGCTGCACGTCCACCGCCCGGTGCGCCGCGACCAGGCGGGGAACGGGCTCGGAGGCGCTCACCGGCCGCCGCAGTTCCAGTGCGGCGTGCGCCCGCTCCTGCGGCGACGCGGACGACCAGTCCAGCGGAGCCGCGCACACCCGTTCGGCCATCTCCTCCAGCCGCACGGCCAGGCGGTACCACAGCGACCCCGGGCCGTGGGTCTCCCGAACCCGGCGGGCCAGCTCCCGCGCCCGGTGGCGGTCGCCGCGCAGCAGCCGCAGTTTGGCCTCCACCAGCAGGGTGACCGGCTGCGCCGACCGGCCGTGCGCCCACGGGCCGTCCGCCAGGGTGAGCGCGGCCTCCTCCAGGTGTCCCTCGGCCAGCAGGGCCTCCGCCAGGTCGGCGCACAGCGCCTCGCGCCGGTCGGTCGGCAGCCGGTGCGCCAGGCCCGTGAACGTGGCGATCGCCCCGGCGGCGTCGCCCCTGCGCAGTGCCAGGCAGCCCAGGTTCTGCCGGGTGACCAGCTCCAACAGGTGCAGGTCCCGCTCCAACGCCAGGGAACGGGCCTCCTCCAGGTGGTCCTCGGCCGCGCCGAACCCTCCGCACAGGATCCGGGCCAGCCCCAGGTTGGCGAGGAACCCGGGCAGGACGGGCGCGGCCTCCTCCGCCAACGGGTGCCGCCGCAGCCGGACGTGGGTGTCGTCGAGGATCTCCACGGTCCGGTCGAACAGCCCGCGCTCGGCCAGGGCGACACCGAGGACCACCCGTTGGAGGAGGAGGCGGCCGGACCTTTCCACCCGCCCGTCCCGGCCTGTTCGCCAACGGACGGAGGGGGTCGAGGAACGGGGTGCGGGACGGGACGGGGGCAAGGTCCGGCCGCCTTTCTCCGAGGGGGAGGAGCACCTCTAGGAATAGCAGCGGGTGACGGTCCGTGTGGAGGTGAGAACGTGAAGTCACCTCGGAGCCGGCCGCCCAAAAGCGGACAAGGGGGTGCGAAGGCCGACGAGCGCGCGGGGGTTCCCGGCGGGATGCAATGGCAATTCGGAACCGCCCCTTCTGTGACCGTCCGGCCCTGTCTGCGGACGGCGGTCAGAGGGTGAACCACTCCGTGCTGAGCGGGGCCTCGGCGTCGCGGCGGAGGGTGAGCCGGATCGGCCCGCGGCGCAGGTCCGGCAGGGCGAACTCGCCGGTCTCCTCGACGGAGGCGACGTCCTCGCCGCCGCCCGGCCGGTGGGCCTCCAGCAGGGCGTACTCGAAATCGCCCCGGACCGTCCCCGACAGGGTGCGGGAGGGGCCGCGGGCGTGCAGGGCCAGGTCGATGCGCACGTCCCCGAACTCGAAGGACAGCTCCCCGACGACCGGGTCGTCCACCGAGCGCACCTCCTCGGTGCGGGGGCCCCGCTCGGCCACGAGGACGGCGAGGTCCACGGCGTCCACGCTCCGGTCGAAGGCCGCCAGCGCGGCCTCCCGGCCCTCGAGGCCCTCCCGCTCCTCCCGGCTGCTCATATCTCGTCCTCCAGGGTGTTGCGCAGCCGGCGGACCATGCGGCGGCGCTCGTTGAACGCGGCCCGGCGGTCCTGCGGCGGCGGGGTGGAACCGGGCTCGAGGATGCGCAGCGCGGCCCGGCGCTCGGCGGGGTCGCGCAGGCGGTCGACCGCCCGGTGCAGCGCCTCGTCGCGCTCCTTGCGCAGGTACTCGGCCTCCGGGTCCGGGGCGTTCCCGCCGACACGGGCGAACTCCTCCGGGTCGGTCGGGTACTGGCGGGCGTCGCGCCCGCGCTGGCGCAGGCACTTGTCGCGGGTGACCCGGGACAGCCAGGCTCGCAGGCGGTGCGGCTCGCGGAGCCGGGGCAGGTGCAGGTTGAGGGTCAGCCACACCGTCTGGACGACGTCCTCGCGGTCCGGCGCGGACAGCCCGAAGGAGCGGGCGATGCCGTTGACCATCGGCAGGTGGCGGTCGACGATGTCCCGCCAGGCCTCGCGGCTGCCATTCGCGGCCCGGCGCACGAGTTCGGCGTCGTCAAGGCCGAGTCCGCTTGTGGCCAATGTCGAGGGGTGTTCGTGCCGTAGGTCGCTGGAAAGTACGGTTTCAGGGTCCTCGTGCGACTGGTCTGGCAAACGCGCCCCCACTATGATCGGATTCCCCCATAGCACCTTCGGGGCACACGTTACTCCGGAGGGGCGGGGGATACTGGGAGATCCCAGAAGATCGCTGGTCCTCAGGGTGCCCTTCGGGCACAATGGGGCAAAGGCATTCAGGCGGGTATGCAACCTTCTCGTGGTACGAGGGCGTCGGGGAAGCGCACTCGTTCGTATCAGGAGGTTCGGTGTCCGCACGTGGCGTCTTGTACGTCCACTCCGCGCCCGCGGCGCTGTGCCCACACGTCGAGTGGGCGGTCGCGGGTGTCGTAGGAGTGCCCGTGAAACTCGATTGGGTCGCCCAGCCGGCGGCACCCGGCAACCACCGCGCCGAGCTGAACTGGCAGGGGCGGCCGGGGACCGCGGGGCAGGTGGCCTCGGCGCTGAACACGTGGCAGCGCCTGCGGTTCGAGGTGACCGAGGAGGGGTCGCCCGGCTGCGACGGCGTGCGCTACAGCTACACGCCGTCCCTCGGTATGTTCACCGCGGTCACCAGCGCCGCCGGGGAGGTCCTGGTACCGGAGGGCAGGCTGCGCCTGGCCGTGGAGGAGGCCGCCGGCGGCGGTTCCGACCTGGCCGCGGCGATCGACCGCCTCACCGGCCGCGCCTGGGACGAGGAGCTGGAGCCCTTCCGCTACGCCGGAGACGGCGCCCCCGTCCGCTGGCTCCACGCCGTGGGCTGAGTCTCCTCTGCCACTGGGGTTCGTGAGGCGCCCGATGGGGTTCTGGAGGCCCCGGAGGAGCGGTTCCCGAGGGAGGCCTGTGGCCGCAGGCCGTCCGTCGAGGACCTTCCGCCACGCGACGGGCGGGCGAGGACCGCTCCGGAGGGGCCGAGGGTTCCCCCTCAGGGGGCGCCGGGCGAGGTGGCCGGGCTGCGGCCGCAGCCCGGCCGTCGAGGGCGGTGGCGGGCGCCGGGTGGGCCGAGGCGCGGCGGAGGTTCAAAGAACCCGGCCTAGAGGGGTTCGCCCTCGTCGGGCCAGATGAGGGAGGCCAGCAGCACCGCCGCCCAGATCCCCAGGGGGACGAGCGGCCAGTACGGCACGGGTTCGCCGCCGATGAGGACCGCCGCGCCCCACACCCCCGTGAGGAGCACGGCGATGCCCAGCCACCACCGCCACTCGTCGGCGTGCTCCCACCGGGGTTCCTCCCGGGCGGACGGCACGAGCGGCGGCGGGGCGGGCGCGGGCAGGTCGGCGATGAGCCGGTCGAGCTCGCCGATCAGCACCGCGCTCAGTGCCGACTCCACCCGGCGCTCGTACTCGACCAGGTCCAGGCGGCCCTCCACGAACGCCGTGGTGAGCCGCTCGACGATCTGCTCGCGCTCGTCGTCGGAGGCGCGTGTGCGGTACCTGTTCTCCACTTCCCACCCCCCGGGGCGCGGTGCGGTGCCCACACGATACGCGTGACCCCCGGGACGGGGGAAGGGTCATCGGGCGGTGAGCCAGCGCGCGACCGTGCGGCAGGTCGCCGGGTCGGCTCCGCCGACCAAGCCGGTGTGCTCGTACCCTCCCCGATAGGGGAAGGGCGTACCGTCCAGCCGGGTGAGCAGGCCCCCGGTCTCGGCCAGGACCAGGCCGGGCGCGGCCACGTCCCAGTCGCGCACGGGCACGTCCTTGACGAACAGGTGGGCGGTCCCCTCGGCGATCAGGCACAGTTTCAGGGAGATGCTGCCGCTCTCCAGGTAGCCGCCGTACCCGAAGCGCTCGGCGACCCGGGCGGCGATGCCGCGCGGTTCGGGGGTGTTGTCGGTGAGCACCCCCTGCCCGGGCGGGACGGCCGGGTGGCGGGGCAGGGGGACGCCGTCGCGGCGGGCTCCGCGGCCGCGCACGGCGGTGTACAGGGTCCGGGACTCGGGGGCGTACACGGCGGCGACCTCGGGGCGGTCGCCGATGACCAGGGCGGCCTGGGTGACGTACCCGGGGAACCCGTGCGCGTAGCTGGCGGTCCCGTCGACGGGGTCGATCAGCCAGTACCGGGGCGGCCGCTCCCGGGCCAGGGAGCCGGGGTCCTCCTCGCTGACCACGGGGATGTCCGGGTCGATCGCGGTGAGCCGGTCGGACAGAGCCCGGTGCGCCCGGGCGTCGGCCCCGGCCTTGAACTGGCTCCCCTCCCACACCCCCCGCAGGGCCTCGGCGTCCCCGCGCCATTCGCGCAGCAGGGCGCCGACCTCGGTGACCGCTCCGGCCACCGCCTCCGCCAGCGGGTGCGCGCTCCCCGGGCCCTTTGCGGCCCCGTCGGCCGTTCCGCTCAACAGCTCGCTCACGGGTCCGCTCACCGCCCCGCGAGCGGGGTCGCCGGGGCCAGGGCGGGGTCCCGGACCGGGACGCCGACGGCCGCGGGCGCCGGGCTGATGCCGTGCGAGGTGAACTGCTCCTCGTCGATGAAGTCGTCGGTCCAGTGCCGCACCATGGCCACCCCCTCGCGCCAGTCGTCGGCGAGCCGCGGACCGCCCCCCACGGCCTGGCCCACCAGCCCGGCGATCTCGTCGACCCCGGCGGCGGTGGTGAGGGCGGAGGTGGAGGAGAAGCGCGGGTTGATCTCGAACACCCGGGGCGCGCCGTCCCCGTCCAGGCTCAGCTGGACGTTGAAGGGGCCGTCGGCCCGCAGGGACTCCTGGACCGCCCGGCAGGTCTCGATGACCGCCTCGTTGCGGCGGGTCACCGCGTACTTGGTGACGCCCTGCTTGAGGACGACCTCCTTGGGGACGACGGCCTGCACGCCGCCGTCGCGCCAGACCACCACGGACACGGTGTACTCGGGCCCGGTGATCCGCTCCTG
This sequence comes from Nocardiopsis sp. NPDC006139, assembly GCF_040614155.1. Lineage (NCBI taxonomy): Bacteria > Bacillati > Actinomycetota > Actinomycetes > Streptosporangiales > Nocardiopsidaceae > Nocardiopsis > Nocardiopsis sp. NPDC006139. Next base: position 37,032 of record NZ_JBEXTT010000023.1, on the reverse strand, counting down.
GACGATGAGCTCGTCGGCGGGCAGGCCGCTCTCGGCCACGACCCGGGCCAGGTCGCCGACGGAGTCGACGAACCGCACCCCGCGGCTGCCCCGGCCGCTGCGCGGCTTGACCACCAGGCCCCGTGCGGCGTCGAAGGTGTCGGTGGGCCACTCGGAGGCGAGCCGGGTGCGGGGGACGCCGATCCCGGCGGCGTCGAGTTCGCGCATGAGCCGGTACTTGTCCAGGCAGGTGGCGACGAACCCGGGCAGCGGCAGCAGCACGGCGACGCCGTCCTCGGCCAGGCCGCCGACGTGCAGCAGCTCCTCGTCGACCAGGGGGACGACCGCGGCGGCGCCCTCCTCGGCGCACAGCGCACGCATGCGGGGCAGGAAGGCCTCGCTGTCGCCCGGGGGGACGAGGTGGCCGCGGTCGGCGAGGTACAGGCCCGGTGCGGTCGGGTCGACGTCGGTGGCGACCACGCGGTAGCCCCGCGACCGCAGGTGGAGGATGGTGCCGGGGGTGGGCGCCGACCCCGCCGTCGTCACCACGATGGTCGGTTTCCTCGAAGACTTCTCTGGCACCGGACGAATCCTTCCAAGCCGTGTCGGGCGGATCGCGGGGGATGGACCGAGAGTAGTCCGCGGCGGGCGCGATGGCCCGTCATTGGCCGGTTCCGGCTCGGCGGTGAACCGCGGGGGCCCCTCGCGCGTGTATCCATCGGCCCCCGGGAGGAAGAGGGCCGAGGGCGGGTGCTCTCTGGGGAGAGGACACCCGCCCTCGACACGCCGTCCGACCGTCCTACCTCTGTTCGTAGACGGGGGTGACGATCGCGCGCCCGATGGAGTGCGAGAACAGGTTGAACCCGAGGAACGCGGGGCTGGCGGAGGCGTCCACGGACAGTTCGGGGACGTCCACGGCGTGCACCACGAAGAAGTACCGGTGCGGTCCGTGCCCGGCCGGCGGGGCGGCGCCGATGTAGCGGTGGGACCCGGCGTCGTTGCGCAGGGTGACGGCCCCGGCGGGCAGGGCGCCGGACTCGCCGGACCCGGCCCCCGCGGGCAGTTCGGTGACGTCGGCGGGGATGTTCGCCACCGCCCAGTGCCAGAACCCGCTCGCGGTGGGGGCGTCGGGGTCGAAGCAGGTCACGGCGAAGCTCCGCGTCCCCTCGGGGGCGCCGCTCCAGGACAGCTGCGGCGAGACGTCCTCGCCGCCCGCGCCCATGATCCCGCTGACCTGGGCTCGGGGCAGGGCGCGCCCGTCGGCGACGTCGGTGCTGGTCACGGTGAACGACGCGACCGGGGGCAGGAAGTCGTAGGGGGAGGGTGGCACGGCCACGGTGAGGGGCCTCCTTCGTTCGTTGCTGTTTCTCGGGCCCTACGAACATACGCCGGTGCGCGACCGCGCGTCCCGGCTCCCGGCCGCCGTGTCGCGGGGCCGCCCGAAGACGGCAGACCGACCGGGCGGTATGGTCGGGGGTCACCGGCACGGACGACACCGACAGGGAGCCACCATGACCAGTCGCTGGGGCATGACCGTTCCGCTCGAAGGGATCCCGCTCCCCGATCAGAGAGCGATCATCGAGCGCATGCCCGACCAGGGCTACACCGACCTGTGGTCGGCCGAGGCGGGCTCGACCGACGCGTTCACCCCCCTGGCCCTGGCCTCGGTCTGGGCCCCCGACCTGCGCCTGGGCACCGCCATCGTGCCCGCCTACACGCGCGGCCCGGCGACCCTGGCGATGAGCGCGGCGACGCTGGCCGCGGCCGCGCCCGGCCGGTTCGCCCTGGGGCTGGGCACCTCCTCCAACATCATCGTCGAGCGCTGGAACGCCGTCCCCTTCACCGAGCCCTACAAGAAGGTCCGCGACACCGTCCGCTTCCTGCGCGAGGCGTTCACCGGTGCCCGGGTCAAGGCCGACTACGACACGTTCTCCGTCCAGGGCTTCACCCTGGGGGCGGTGCCGCCGCAGGCCCCGCCGATCCTGGTGGCGGCGCTGCGCCCGGGCATGCTGCGGCTGGCCGGACGCGAGGCCGACGGCGCCATCATCAACTGGCTGTCCGCCGAGGACGTGCGCACCGTGGTCCCCCACGTGCACGAACAGGGCGAGGGCAAGGAGATCGTCGCCCGGATCTTCGTCATCCCCGAAGTGGACCCGGACACCGCCCGGGGGATCGGCCGCCGGGCGATCGCGGCCTACCTCAACGTCCCGGTCTACCGGGCGTTCCACGAGTGGCTGGGCCGAGAGGAGCTGGCCCCGATGTGGAAGGCCTGGGAGGAGGGCGACCGCAAGGGCGCGCTGGCCGCCATCCCCGACGCGGTGGTGGACGAGCTGATCGTGCACGGACCGGCCGGGTACTGCCGCGAGCGCGTCGCCGCCTACGTCGAGAACGGGGTGACCACCCCGGCCCTGGCCCCGATCCTGCCGCCGGGGACCGACCCGGCCCGGGTGGTGCGGGCCCTGGCCCCGCGGGACTGACCCCGCGGGGGCCGGCCCCGTTCGGCCCGGGACCCTCCGAGCGGCCCTCAGAGCCCTTCGGCGGTCCCGGGCAGCCCGCGGGCGCGCAGCACGAGTTCGAGCTCGAACCGCTCGCCGGGGTCGCGCAGCCGCGCACCGAACAGCTCCTCCAGCCGCCGCATCCGGTACCGCACGGTCTGCGGGTGGATGTGCAGCCGCTCGGCGGCCTCGTTGGCGTTGGACCCGGCCTCCAGCCAGGCCAGCAGGGTCTGGGCCATCCGCTCCCGCTGGTGCGGGCGCAGCTCGGCCAGCGGTGCCAGCCGGGACCGGGCCATCGCCGACAGCAGGGCGGGGTCGCGGGACAGCAGCAGCGCCAGCAGGTGGTCGTCCCAGCGCACCAGCCCCTCCCCGGGGACCGCGCCCGAACGCACGAGCTCGGCCAGTTCCCGGGCCCGCTCCAGCGACTCCGGGACGCGTTCCAGCGGCACGCTCGGCCCCAGCACCGCGCAGGAGCCCCGCAGCGACCGCTCCAGGGCCCGCAGCCTGCCGGGGCCCTCGGGGTCGGGCACCAGGGCGCAGGGCTCGGGGCGCTCCAGGTCCACCAGGGCATCGGGCGGCAGCGACGGGGGCAGGGCGTCGGACCGGGCGGCCCCCTCGCCCGCGGACCCGGGGTGGAGCAGCACCACGGCGGCGCGCTCGGGCGTGCGCCAGTGGGCGCCGCGGGCCAGCGCTGTGACCGCCGCCGGATCCCGGCCGACCCCGGCCAGCAGGGCCTCCAGGAACCGGGTGCGGCGGTGCCGGGAGGCGTCGGCGCCCGCGGCGCTCACCCGGGCGTGCCCCTGGGCCGCGGCCTCGCCGAGCTCCTCCTCGAAGAGCAGGACGGCCTCGCCCAGCGGCCCCAGCAGGTCGCGGGACAGGGTGTCGTCGTCGGACAGGACGCGCCAGACGGCGGCGGCGATGACGCGCATCCCGGCGTGCAGGCGCTCCAGGCCGCGTCCGTGCCCGGCCTCGTGGGCGCCGAACGCCCGGAAGCGCGCGAGCAGCGCCTCGTCGGGGCCGCGGCCGGTCCCCAACCGCTCCATGAACCCCTTCACCCCGATGTCGAGCAGGCGGCGCGCCCCCGCCTTCGCGTCCGGTGCCACCAGGGCCTCGCCGAGCCTGTGGTGGATGCCGGCGAGCGCCTCCTCCACCAGTACCGGTGCGAGGGAGCGCATGCGGGCGCCCACCTCCGGGGGGATGTCGGAGAACGGGTCCGTGCGGCCGCTCTCCCGCGGGGGACGGGTCATGTCTCCTCCGGCGCGGACGCACGGCGGAGCCGTCCGTGGCACGCCCGCGCGTGCTCCGTGCGCCAGATCGGGGTGCGCCCCGCCGAGGGTGACGGGGGACACATCCATACCACCAGAGCCGCGTTCCGGGGACAAGCCCGGCCCCCCGGAAACGCGGTCCCGGGCGGCACCGGACACGCGAGGGGCCCGCCACCGGTCCGGCCGGCGGCGGGCCCCTCGCGTGTCCCTCGGTACTAGACCACCGCTCCTGCCAGGGCCACGATGATCGGCCCGGTCAACGGCAGCAGGATGTTGGAGATGGCGTAGGTGATCGTGTACGCGATCACGGGCACCGTGTTCCCGGCCGTCGACACCACCTGGCTGATCGCCGGGGTGCTGCACTGCTGCCCGGCCACCGCGCCGATCAGCAGCGGCGGCTCGATCCTCATCAGCCGCCGGCCCACGAACAGCGAGATCGACGCCGGGATCAGCGTGGTCAGCACCGCCGCCACCGGCAGCATCACCCCGTAGTGCTGCACCAGCTGCCAGGCCGAGGGGCCCGCGGACATGCCCACCGCCGCGATGAAGGTGGCCAGCCCCAGGTCCTTCATCGTCCCGGCGGCCGCCGGGTGCAGCGAGCCGAAGGTGGGCCGCCGGGCCCGCAGGTAGCCGAACACCAGCCCGGACAGCAGCGCCCCGCCGCCGGTGCCCAGGGTGAGGTCGGCGCCCCCGACCGGGATGACGATCTGGCCGACCAGGATGCCCAGCACCAGGCCCAGGCCCAGGTAGACGAAGTCGGTGGTCTTCTGGGAGACCACCGGGTACCCGAGCTTCTTCTCGACCGCCCGCACATCGGCGGGCGCCCCCACGATGGTGAGCACGTCGCCGGTGTGCAGCAGGGTCTTGGGCAGCGCCGGGATCTCCTGCTCGGTGCGGGTGAGCCTGCGGATGAACACGGCCTCGCGCAGGTCGGCGCCGAGCACCTCGCCCAGCGACTCCAGCGGCAGGTGGTCGGTGCCGCGGTGGGTGAGCACCACGTCCAGGCTCTGGAGGACGGTGTCGGGCTCCTCGGCCTGCTCGGGGCCGATGACCGCCTCGGCGCCCACCAGCGCCGCCCGGCGGCCCACCAGCACCAGCAGGTCGCCGGTGCGCACCCGGAACCCCGGGTCGGGGCGTTTGACGGTCTGGTCGCCGCGGCGCACCTCCTCGACGGTCGAATGGCCGTTCAGGGAGGCGTGGATGTCGTCCACGCTGCGCCCGTCGGACTGCTCGACCCGGTAGGCGCGGCCCACCAGGTCCGGCAGCGCCGGGGTCTCCCCGTCGGCCCGCTCCCGGCCGCCGCTCATCTTCTGCCACAGCTTCGCCGACTCCTCGCGCAGGTCGAACCGCATGATGCGGGGCGCGATCTGGCTGGTCAGCAGCACGATGGTGATGAGACCGCACAGGTAGCTGACGGTGTAGGCGGTGGCGACGTTGTTCTGGAGCTCCGTGGTCTCGTCGGCGGACAGGCCCAGGCGGCCGATCGCCTCGCTCGCCGTGCCCAGCGCCGCCGACTCGGTGGCGCCGCCCGCCATCAGCCCGGCGGCGGTGCCCTGGTCCAGCCCCAGCAGGACCGTGAACACCAGGACCACCCCGATCACCGAGACCACCTCGATGATCGGAAAGCCCAGGTAGCGCAACCCCTTGCGGTTGAGGTTGGCGAAGAACTGGGGCCCGCTGCTGAACCCCAGGGCGAAGATGAACAGCGCGAACGCGAGGTTCTTGACCCCGTCGTCGAGCTGGGCTCCGGTCAGGTAGCCGATGACCAGCGCCACCAGCAGGGTGCCGCACACCCCGCCCAACCGGATCGGTCCGAACGGCACCTTGCCGAACGCGTACCCCAGCGCCAGCGCGGTGAACAGCGCGATCTCCGGGGTGTTCTGGAACAGGTCGGTGATCCAACCGCCCACGGCGGCCTCCTCACGACTCGGGGCGGCCCAGGCCGTGCCCTTCGAATGTCCGTTCCGCACCGGCCCGCCCGCCGCCCGCCATCACCGTCGGCGGACGGCCCGGCGGCCGCGGCGCCGCCGCCCGCCGGGGGCGGGGACCTGCGGCCCCGCCGGCGCCCCGCGGACGCCGGACGGCACGGGAGGACACCCGAGAACAGGTCCTAGGCGCCGTGGGACGAAGTGAAGCGGCGGTGGTACTCCTCCCCGATCTCCCGCAGGGCCCGGCCGATCCGGGTGTAGGCGTCGTGGTCGAGGTTGGCCAGGCTGACCCGGACCGACCAGGCCGGGCCGTCGAAGCCGCCGCCGTTGAGCAGGACCACCCCGTCCTCCTCGGACAGGCGCAGCACCGGGTCCACGGGCTCGTAGTTCTCCCTCATCCAGGCCGCGAACTCCGAGCCCCAGTGCTGTTCGGCCCAGTACAGGAGGTCGAGCTCGACGTAGTAGCCGGCCCGCAGCGGGTTGTCGGGGAACTCCACGCCCAGGCTCTCCGACAGCGCGGCGAGCCTGCGGCGCAGCACCTCGTTGACGGGCCGGTGGTACTCCTCCGGCGCGTGGGTGAGGGCGAACAGCGCGAACAGGGCCATCTGCACCTGCTGGGGCGTGGACAGCCCGGCCGTGTGGTTGAGCGCCACCGAGCGGCTGTCGGCGACCATCCGGTCGATGAACTTCATCGACGCCGGGTCCAGGGTGAGGGAGGCGTAGCGGCGCCGGTGCGCCTCGGCGTCCTCCCCGCCCATCCGGGCGATCTGCGCGTCCACGGTGTTGTCCGGCTGGAGCGCGATGACCCCCAGCCGCCAGCCGGTCGCACCGAAGTACTTGGAGAACGAGTACACGCCGATGGTGTTGCGCGGACACACCTCCATCAGCGAGGTGAAGCCCTCCACGAACGTGCCGTAGACGTCGTCGGTGACGATGACCAGGTCCGGGTTGCGGTTCTCCACGATGTCGCGGATGCGGTCCAGGGCCCGCTCCGACAGGGCCACCGACGGCGGGTTGCTGGGGTTGACCAGGCAGACCATGCGGACCGAGGGGTCGGCGAGCTTGTCCAGCTCGGCGTCGTCGTAGTCCCAGGTGTGGAAGCCGTCCGCGGTCCCGCGCGAGGCGCTGACCTCGACGACGTCGAAGCCGTACCGGTCCAGGTGCGGGATCTCCAGGTAGGGCGTGAAGATCGGGGTCATCAGCGCGATCCGGTCGCCCGCCCGCAGCACCCGGTTCACCTGGAGCGAGTCGAAGATGTAGCACATGGCGGCGGTGCCGCCCTCGACCGCGAACAGGTCGTAGGGGGCCTCGGGCTGCCGGCCGCCCATGGCGTGCACCAGGTACTCGTGCACGGACTTCGCGACGAACGGCAGGATGCGGTCGGGCACCGGGTAGTTGTCGCCGATGATGCCGTCGACGAGTTCGTGCAGGACGGCGTCGGAGCGGTCGTGCGTCACCCGGTTGAGGATCCGCCGCAGCAGGTCGGTGCCGGGTTCTCCGGCGTTCTGGTCGAGGAACACCGAGAAGCGCTCGGTGATGCCCTCCCGTCGGGGCATGCCGGCGACGGCGGGCCACTCGTTCCAGGCGGCGCGGCTCTCCAGGACGGCGAACCGGCCCAGGAGGAAGAACGCCTCCCGCGGCGGCGCGGCGGTCCAGTTGGGGTTGCCCCGGCCGGCGTTGAGCATGGCGTGCGCGGTCTTGCGCTGCTCCGCCTCGGCCAGGTCGATGAGGTGCCCCTTGAGCTCGAAGGGGCTGAGCCCCTCCAGACGGCGCTGGGCCGCGCGGTCGTCCTCCAGGTGGGTCATTCCGGTTCCCCCGATGGTCGTCACTCCAAGTGAGTGATCAGTTGCCATGCGTGCGCCATCAGGGCGTGCCCGGCCCGGGGTCAAGGAGAACCGAGCCTCCCGCCATGCTTTGGCCGGGAGAGCGGGGGTGCCGGGTCAGCCGAACAGGAGGTAGCCCAGCAGCATGCCGCCCGCCACCACCACCAGGGCGGCCGCCGACCACAGCCGCTGGACCCCGGCCCCGCCCCGCTCCGGGGCGGCCGGGGCGGCGTCCGTGCCGGATGCGGGCGCGCGCTCGTCCAGGCGGCGGGCGCAGCGCTCCATGAGCCCGCCCGCGACCTCGGTGAGCACGGGCTCGCTCCAGCGGGTCAGCCCTCCGGTCAGCTCCAGGTCGGTGGTCACGGACACGACGGTGTCCTCCCCGCGTCCGCGCAGGCCGGCGGTGATGAGGGCCGAGCCGGTCCCCTCGCCGCGCCGGGACCGTCCGGTCGCCTCGACGACGATGCGGCGCGCGCCCTCGTCCTTCTCCACCAGGCGGGCGGTGCCGTGGCAGGCGACCACGGCGGGGCCGACCTTGATGCGCGCCTCGGCCAGGTGCGTGTCGCCGTCGGTCCCCACCAGGCGTACCCCGGGAACGCAGGGGACGAGGGACTCCACGTCGGTGAGCAGTTCCCAGGACCGCTCGACGGGTGCGTGGACGACGAATTCGTTGTTGATCCTCATGGGGGTGCTCTCTGTTCGGGCCCTGGGGGAGGAGGGGACCCGGCGGGCCTTGTCCCGGGTCCGTTGCGGCGGCAGGTCCTGCGCCCTGGGGCGGTGTCGCCGATGATACGGGCCGCGCCGACCGGGGGTTCCCGCGCGCCGGGACACGGTCCGCCTCCGGAGGGACCGCGCATCCGGGCGGCGGCGGTGGCCGCCCCGCGGCCGCCGGTTCCGGGCCCGGTGTCAGGTCCCGGTGGACTCCCGGGGCCGGCGGTCCCGGTCGGCCGGGCCGGGGGCCGGGTCCTCCCCGGGGTCCGCCCCGCGTCCCCGCACCGGGATGAACAGCCCGACGACGGTGCCCGCGGCGCAGGCCGCCACCCCCGCCCACAGCGCGGCGTCCATGCCCGTGCCCGACGGGTAGGGCACGCCGTCCACGGTGACCGTCAGCGAGGCGAACAGCAGGGCGAGCACCGCACTGGCCGAGGAGGTGCCCAGGGAGCGGACCAGGGAGTTGATCCCGTTGGCGGAGGCGGTTGCTCCGCGGGGCACCGCGCCCATGATGAGGACGGGCATGGCCGCGAAGGAGACGGCGGTGCCCACGCTGACCAGGGTGCTCCCCAGGACCGCGTTGGCCAGGGAACCGGGGGCCAGGACCCGGCCCAGGTAGGTCAGCCCCATGACGGCCAGCCCGAACAGCAGGGTCGGCTTGCCTCCCCAGCGGTCGAGCATGCGGCCGGCCACGGGGGAGAACACCAGCATCATCAGCCCGCTCGGCACCATGAGGAGACCCGCGGTGACCACCGGCAGCGCCAGGCCGTACCCGGTCTCCGCCGGGACCTGGAGCTCCTGGGTGAGGACGAGGCCGTTGAGGAACATCGCGAACCCGGTGAAGTACGACGCGATGTTGGTCAGCAGCACCGGCGGCAGCACCGCCGTGCGCAGGTCGACCATGGGGGCGCGGGTCCTGAGCTGGAGCGGGATCCACAGGGCCAGGAACAGGAGCGACACCCCGGTCAGGACGAGCACGCGCGGTCCGCCCCAGCCCCAGGCGGCGCCCTTGGACAGCACCAGGAGCAGGCCGACCAGGACGACGGACAGCACCAGGGCGCCCAGGACGTCGAAACGGCCCGGGGAGCGCTGCGGCGACTCGGCGACCGCCAGCCGGATGAGCAGGGTGAGCACGGCGCCGACGGCCGCGGTGGACCAGAACAGGGACGTCCATCCGAACGCGCCGTAGAGCACCCCCGACAGCGGGAGCCCCAGCGCGCCCCCGATGCCCAGGGTCGCGCTCATCAGGGCGATGCCCCCGGCCAGCCTCTCCCGGGGCAGCTGGTCGCGCATGATGCTGATGCCCACCGGGATCAGGGCGGTCCCGAATCCCTGCATGGCGCGCCCGACCAGGAGCGGCACGAAGCCCCCGCCGACGGCGGCGATGAGGGATCCGGCCGTCATCACCGCGAGCGAGACCAGCAGCATGCGGCGCTTGCCGTACATGTCGGCCATGCGGGCGACGATCGGGGTGGCCACGGCGCCGGTCAGCAGGGTGGCGGTGACCAGCCAGGAGGCGTCGTCGGCGGAGACGCCCAGGATGCGGGGCAGGTCGGGGAGCAGCGGTATGACCAGGGTCTGCTGGAGGGAGACGATCATGCCGCAGAGGGTGAGGACACCGGTGGTGAGCCGGACGGGCATCCGCGGTGCGGACGACATGGGGCCTCCGGGGAGGGGGGTGAACAGGCGTTCACCGCCAGGGTAAACACCGTTCAACCCGATGGACACCCCGGCGGTCGAACGTGGCGCGGATCACCCGGACCCCCGCGGAATCACGTACGCGCGGATACGTCGCACGCTGTACGCCGTGTCGCCGTCCCCTGCGGATACTGGCCGCACGGGCGAGGAGCGGAGGGGCCATGGACACGGCGGGGGCCACGGAGAAGGCGCGGCAGGGCGGACGGGAGCGGTCGCGGCGGGTCCCGCGGCGGCGCGCGGGCAGGCTCGGCCCCCGCACCCGCAAGGCCGTCCTCATCGTCCACATCGCCGCCTCGGGTGCGTGGCTCGGGCTCGACCTGGTCCTGGGGATCCTGGTGGCCACCGCGCTGCTGGGCGGCGACGGGGCGGCCCTGGCGGTGGCGGTGGCGGCGTTCGCCACCTGGCCCATGGTGGCGGTCGGCGCCCTCACCCTGGCCAGCGGTGTGGTGCTGGGCCTGGGGAGCAGGTACGGACTCGTGCGCTACAGGTGGGTGCTGGTCAAGCTGGTGCTCAACGTGGTCCTGGTGTTCCTGGTGGTCGTCGCGCTCTCCCCGCAGGTCGGGGCGCTGGCCGGGGAGGGGCGGGCGGCGCTGGCCTCCGGGGGCGACCTGGCCTTCGATCCCGGGATGCTCTTCCCGCCGGTGGTCTCCTCCACGGCGGTCGCGTTCGCCATCGCGATCTCGGTCGTCAAGCCCTGGGGGCGGACCCTCCGCGGTCGGACGGCGGTCGAGGGCCCGGCTCACTGAGGCAGGGCGCGCACGAGCTCCAGGTCGTCGGGCGTCACCTCGAGCAGGGCGTCGTCGAATTCGCGGTGGCGTTCGACGTACCTGGCGACGTAGGGGCAGACGGGCACGATGCCCAGGCCCAGGGAGCGGGTCTCCGCCAGGGCCTCGGCGACCAGCGTGCCGGCCAGTCCGCGCCCGGAGAAGCGCTCGTCGATCTCGGTGTGGAAGAAGATGCGCCGCCGGTCGTCGGCGTCCACGAACTTCGTGAACCCCACGACCTCCCCGTCGACGCTGATCGTGTACCGGTCCGCTGCTTCGGCCACAGTGGCCCTGCCGTCCGCCATGGGCCCATCATGCCCCCGCCCGGCCCCCTTGTGCCGGTACGGCGCGCGGCCTAGAATCTTGAACGCCGTTCAATTATTGAACGCCGTTCAGAGAGGAAGGCGCCGATGAACGGACGACTGCTGGCACCCGACTTCGCCCGGGGCGGGATGCTCCTGCTCATCGTGCTGTCCAACACCGCGATCTTCTTCCACGGGGTCGCCGCCGTCGAAGGCGGGACCTCGGCGACCCCGGTGGCCGACCAGGTCGTCCGCTTCGCGATGATCGCCCTCCTCGACGTCCGCGTGTACCCGCTGTTCGCCTTCCTCGTCGGCTACGGGCTGGTCCGGGCCTACCAGGCCAGGTCCGCCGAACTGGGGGAGGACGCGGCGCGGGCCGTCATCCGCTCGCGCAACCGGTGGCTCGTCGTCTTCGGCCTCGCGCACGCGGCGCTGCTCATGGGCAGCGAGGTCCTGGGCGACTACGGCGTCATCGGCCTGATCCTGTGCGCGGTGTTCCTCGGCCGCGGCGAACGCCGGCTCAGGGCCGCGATCCTCACCGGAGCGGGCCTGCTCGCCGCGGTCCTGCTCGTGTCGGCGGCCGTCCTGGCCGCCTCGGTGATCCTGCCGCCCACCGGGGCGGCGCCGGCGCTCGAGCCGGGCGCGCAGGAACTGAGCCTCAACGGCTCCGGCACCACCGACTACCTGGAGTCCGTGGTCACCCGCCTGTGGGGCTGGGTCTTCCTGATGGTGTTCGCCAACGGGCTCGGGGTGGTGATGCCCACCGCGATCCTCATCGGCATGTGGACGGCCCGGAGGCGGATCCTGGAGGAGCCGCACCGGCACCGCCGCCTCATCACCACGACGGCCGCCGTCGGGGTGGGCCTCGGACTGGCGGGGTCGCTCCCCTCGGCACTGGCGTACGCGGGCGTGTTCACCCCGGCGTCGGAGGCCGCGGAGGCGGCGCTGTTCCTGCTGGCCTGGACCTCCGGGCTCGCGGGCGGGCTGGGGTACGCGGCCCTGTTCGTGCTCGCCGCCGGGCGTCTCACCCGGGAAGGCCGCACACCCCGGCCGGTCGCCGCCGTGGCGGCCCTGGGCAAGAGGTCCCTGAGCGGCTACCTCGCCCACTCGATGGTCATGGCCCCCGTGCTCTCGCTGTGGGGGCTGGGCCTGGCGGCGCACCTGACCGAGGCGACCGCCGCCCTGTTCGCGTTCTGCCTGTGGCTGCTCACCGTCGTCGTGGCCGCCCTCATGGAGAAGAAGGGGATGCGCGGGCCGTTCGAGGTGCTGCTGCGCGGGCTCGGCGCCCGCGCGGTGCGCCGCCGGACGGAGGCGGCGCGCTAGATTGGGCCGGTGCCGTCGACATCCCCGCCCCGCCGCGGTCCGCGCCGCAGCCTGACCCGAGAACGCATCGTCGACGAGGCGATCGCGGTCATCGAGGCCGACGGGCTGCCCGCCCTGTCCATGCGCCGCCTCGCCGAACGCCTCGACGTGGCCCCGGGCACCCTGTACACCTACGTCGCCAACCGGACGGCGCTGGAGACCCTCATCCTGGACACGGTGGTGGCCCGGGACGCGCTCCCGCACGAACAGCCGGGGCCGTGGTGGCACCGGCTGGAGGAGTGGGCCCGGCGGGACCTGGCCGCCTTCCGCGAGCGGCCGTGGATCCTGGATCTGCGCCGGTCCGCCCGCGGCGTCGGCCCGGCCCTGATCACCTGGCTGGACTCGGCGCTGCGGGTGTTCGACGGCACCGGCCTGCCCGAACAGGTCAAGCTCGACATCATCGAGGCCCTGGACGCCTACGTCTGCGGGGCGGCCACCAGCGACGCCCAGTCCGGAGAGGACGAGCGCGTCGCGGCCCCGGAGCTGGCCGCCGAGGTCGGGGAGGCCTACTCCGGCGCCCACGCCCTCCAGCGCGCCGTGGAGGGCGGCGCCCTCACCTCCCACGAGGGCCAGTTCGAGTTCGGCCTGCGCTGCCTGATCACCGGCTTCCGCGCCATCGCCGAGGAACACGGGAAGGCCGGGGAGGCCGGGAAGGGCCCCTGACCGGCTCCGCCGGCCCGGAGCCCGCCCGCGGCCGCCCCGGGGCCGTGCCGGGCCGCGCGGCCCGGCACACCGTGCGGGGGAGGGGCGGACGCTCCGCTCCCTCCCCCCGGACCGGTACCCGGCTCCGGAGCGCTCTCCGCCGCGCGGCGCGTGCGGCGGTGGACGGTGGGTCAGCCGTCGGCGCTGGACGGGATGACGGGATCGGCCACCGGCCGGGCGAAGGTGTTGCGGAAGAGCCGGACCTCGGTCTTCCTGCTCTTGTAGTAGCCGACCGTGTGGTACGAGGTGGTGGCGAAGTCCAGCCTGCCGTCGCCGTTCGCGTCGAGCACGGCGATGTGGGCGGTGGAGTCCCTGCTCACCCACTCGCGCACGACCACGCGGCCGGTGGAGTCCGCCTTCAGGTAGAGGACGCCCTGCGTGGGTTCGTTCGGGTCGCTGTTCTGCGGTCCGCGCATGGCGATGAGGAACTCGTCGTCGCCGTCCCCGTCGAAGTCCGCGGCCACGACGTGGTGCCCGACCGCGTCGTACCGCTTCTTCGGGCCCTCCTCATCGGATTCGATCGGCTGGGGGAAGACCTTCACCACCCGGCGCTCCCACGGCCGCTCGAACGGGCTCCCCGTCCCCCAGGGGCGGGTGTAGACCGCGACGGTGTTGCCGTGGAAGGGCTCCACCGTGACGATGCAGGAGGCGGTCTGTCCTCCGATCCGCCCGACGGCGACGTTGCCGCTGCCGCCGAACAGGGGGGTCTCCTTGTAGTTCGGCGGCCTGCCGATCTCCTGTGACGCGCGCGGAGGGACCCCGTCGCCGATGTGCCGGCGGATCCAGACGCCGTCCCGCCCCGGCCCGATCCAGTCCAGGCCGCTGTGGGAGGCGACGACGAACGACTGGAGGTCGGGCCGCGGCGTGCCGGGGAAGTGCCCGGCGACGACCGCGTGGATGATCCGGAACTTCAGCCCGTCCAGGCCGGGGGCCGACGCGGGCCTCCACTCCCCGGCGGGATCCGCCGGGATGTCGTAGAGGACCGGGCTGTAGGGCGTGAGGAACCCCTTCTCCCCCTTCTCGGCCTCCGGCGTCCCCGGGGCGGCCTTGCCCACGACGGGGAACGCCGCCAACTGGAGGCCCTGTGCCGGGTTCCTGGTGAATCCGCCCAGGCGCACCCGGTGGGTCGCCACCAGCGAGGCCACCTCCTTCCGCGTGTACGCCCCGTTCGCGTCCGGCTTGAGCCAGGAGATCTTCCCGTCGTCGTTCCCGCAGCCGAACATGCACCGACCGTAGTTGTGGCAGACGACGAGGTCCGGGTGGGGGCCGGTGCCGAGGCGGGCGTGGTCCAGCGCCACCGGCTTGTTCAGTCCCCCGGTGCCGAAGTCGAAGACGTCGCTCCGGGTCCAGGTGCCGTTGGAGTGCCCGTACCTCTCCACCTTCTGCTTCGTCAGCCCGGAGGTCACCAGCCCCGCCCCGGTCCGGTGGACCCAGTAGCCGTCCCCGGTGTCGGAGGCGATGGTCTCCGGAGTGAAGGCGGGCCGCGCGTGGGCCGTCATCACGAACCCCCCTTCGGGGAGGACTTCGCACCGCCGAGCAGGCTGTTGACGGTCCAGTAGGCGTCGACCGCGTAGTCCTTGGGCTTCTTTCCGTGGTGGAAGTCCGCGACGGTGGGCTGCTCCGCCTCCACCACGAGCCACTTGCGCCACTTCTTCTGCGGGTCCGGCGCCTGGCCGGTCTTCTTCCAGCGGTCCTCGCGCGCGTAGTCGACGTCGTCCAGGGCCTTCAGCACCTGGTCGAAGGGCACCGTCCACTTCCCGTCGGAGCCCGGGACGGTGAAGATCCCGGCCTTCACCCCGTCCTTGAAGGAGGTCTTCGCCAGGTCCAGACCCGCGAGCCTGTCCGGCCTCAGGTCCTTCAGGTGGATGTGCTTGATCCGCTCACCGTGCCGGTGCACGGCGGCCACCGGGTCGCCGCCCGCCCAGGTGAGGTGGCCGGTGTCCAGGAGCAGGTGGACGTACGCGGCGTCGGTGCCCGCCATCAGGCGGTCCATCTCGGGCTGGGTCTGCACGCCGGTCCCCATGTGGGGGTGGTAGCACAGGCGGAACCCGTCGGCGGCGGCCCGCCTCCCCAACTCGTTGAGGCCCTCCACGAGGGCGTTCCACTGCTGGTCGGAGAACCGGTTGCGCTGCTTGAGGGGCACGTGCGGCCGCAGGTGCACGGCGTTGCCGAACTCGGCGGCCCCGATGTTCTGCACCCCGCGGGCCGACCACTGCCCCTTGTTCGCCTCGTAGAAGTCCAGCGTGCGCCGGTGGCCTCCGGCCGTGGTGAACCAGGTGCTGATCCAGGGCTCCGTGACGTGGAACTCCCGGCCGCTCGGCAGCCCGGCCGCCGTCAGGAACGCCTTCCAGGCTGCGGCGTCCTTCGGGAAGTCCCGGTCGTCGCTGCACCCGGTGAACCCGGTCGCGATGATCTCCTTCAGGCACTCCTGGGCCGTGTAGTACTGCGTTCCGTTCGCGTTCGCGGTCAGGTCCGGGAAGTCGGCGTTGCGCCAGCCGGTGGGCGTGATCCCGATCCGCACGCCCGTGAGGATGCTCTTGCCCGTGTTGCTCTCTGCCATGACGCCCCCTTCAGCTCTGCGTGCCGGCGTTGAGGACGCTGAGCACGTCCTGGACGGCCACGTGCGCCATGGCCATGCTCGTGTGCGTGGGGTTGCCCGCGTTGCCGAACGGGTGCAGGCCGTTGCCGCCCAGCCAGAGGTTCGAGGTCCCGCACACCCTCGACCGGGGCGTGACCACGTGGTCGCGCTCCTCCGTCACCTGGGCCCTGCCGTCGTTGGCGGGGTCGTTGCCCATCCGCGTGGTCCCCGCCACGTGCAGCGGCAGCCCCGGAACCAGGAACTGGGGCTCCGACCCGGGCATGAAACCGCCCAGGTGGGAGGCGACCTTGATCATGTCGGCCATCATCATCCCGGCCGTGTGCCGCTCCTCCTCCGTGAGCTGGAAGTGGAAGGTGGGCTGGGGCATGTCGAAGGAGTCGACGTTGCGGAACTTCAGCACGCCGTTCTCGCGGTAGCGCTCGCTGAACTCCACCCGGTTGGCCGCCCGGGGCCGGGACAGGCCGAACCAGCGCAGGTCGACGATGAGCCGGGTGTCGATGTTGGGCGGGACCGCCCCGTAGCTGAACGCGTCGCGGTGGATCTGGCAGTGCCAGGGGCGCGCGGTCGAGGCCGGGATGTACAGGTTCGGCTCCGGCTCGTCCTTGGGGAACGGGATGGGGTCGGCCGGGGCCTTGCGGAAGTTCTTCTGGTTCTCCTTGAGGACCTTGCGCTGGGCGGCGCGGTAGGCCGCGACCCGGGCCTTCGCCTGCTGTGCGAGCGGCCTGTCCTTGTCCCCGGTGACCTCGTCCAGGTGCCTTTCCAGGCCGTCCAGGTGCTCCTGTCGGAGCACCACCTGGCAGAAGGCCATGGGCTGCTCGGTCATGTACTTGCCGATGGGCAGGTTGAGCTTCTCGTCGAGTTCGGAGGCGTACAACAGCTGGGCGGTGAGGACCGGGCCGCAGGCGATCACGTAGGCCCCGGCCTCGACCTCGGCGGTCTTGCCGAGATCGCGCAGGTTGCGCAGGTGGACGCGCTTGACCTTCGCGGGCGTGGAATCCGAGCCCCCCTCCAGTTCGATCCGGGTGGCCTGCCACTCGGCCCGGAGCGTGAACTCGGCCTCGCCGTCCCCCTTCTTCCACGCGGGGTCGGCGAGCCTTCCCAGTACGGTGTCGGCCGCGCTCCAGGTGACGAACTCCCGGTGGCCGTGTTCGTTCTGGTCCGTGCGCCGCTGCACCGCGAGGGGCAGCTCCGAGACCTGGAAGCCGGCGTCCTGGTTGAGGACCTTCTTCACCAGCTGGTGCCGGGCCGAGTGCCGGTAGGCCTCGGTGGTGCGCTTGAGCACCTCGGCCGAGTGCGCGTAACCGCCGTTGAGGTCCTGGTCGCCGAGCGGGTAACCGATCTCGTTGCCGTTCTCGTCCACCCAGGTGCGTTCCAGGGCCTTGTCGAACTCGGGCATCGCACAGGTCCAGTGGGTGGCCATCCCGCCGACCGCGTAGGTGGCGGCGTAGGCGCCGAGGTTGTCCTCCTCCTTCTGGTACGGATTCTGGTTGTTGAGCACGAAGCCCGCGTACTCCTCCGTGTCATAGCGGTAGGAGGAGGGGTCCAGGGTCGTCGGGATGTCGCTTCGGGTGGACACCGACAGGGGGTGGAGGTGTCCCTTGATGACGTTGACGAACTCGTCGATGTTGCGCTGGTAGAGGAAGGAGTTCTTCTGGTGCTCCCCGTAGCGTCCGGCCGTCTGGGGACCGGCGTCCACCATCAGCACGTTCTTGCCTTGGGCGTGCAGGTCGCGGGCGAACAGCGCCCCGATGGGGCCCGTGCCCACGACGAGGACGTTCGGAGTGAGTTTCTCCGCCACTGTGTTCTCCTCTTGGTGCTCCGTCGTCATTTTCCGGCGCGCCGGTAGTACCTGTAGGCCTTGCTGACGGTGTCGCCGAGGACCAGGCCGGCGTTGTCCCTGCGCCTGAGGTGGGCGTCCATGCTCACCGTGGCCGCGGTCCCCTCGCCGGCGGCCTGTGCGATCCGCTGGACCGACGCGGCGCGCACGTCGCCGGCCGCGAACAGGCCCTCCTCGGTGGTCTGGAAGGCCAGGACCTTCGGTTTCTGGTTCTCGGTGTCGGGGTCCTCCTCACCGTTCGGCTTGTACTTGCGGGGATAGGGCCAGGGGATCTGTTCCGTGAGGACGAAGCCGTTCCCGTCCCGGGCCACACGGGCCGCGTTCGGGTTCTGGCCATCGGGCGGGCGGAGCCATTCGGTGGCGGGCACGCCGCCGATGAGCGCGAAGACGAAGTCCGCCGGTATCGTCTTTTCCGGAGTGGTCGACCGTGTGGGATGGACGACCACGTGGGAGAAGGGGCGGATATCCCCGGCGACGAATTTCCGAACGATCCATTCCTTGTACAGGGTGACCTTTTTCGCCTTGACGAGCGCTTCCACCTCCTCCCGGAGGGGGCCGCCCATGCTCAGGTCCGACCGGACCACCAGGGTCACGTCGGCGACCGCGCTGAAGAGGACGGCCGCGCGCCCCGCGGTGTCGCCCCCGCCGACGATGACGACCTTCTTCCGGGCGCCGCCGGGGTCGGGCCGGAGGAGGTCGGCGTCCCCGGGGAGCGCGTCGTAGTACAGGCCCCGGTCGACGTACTTCTCCTCGTCCTGCGCGCCGATACGGCGCGGCCTGCGCCCGCAGGCCAGCAGCACCATGCCCGCCGAGTAGGTGCCGGTGGCGCCGTCCTGGTCGCGCCAGTGGACCCGGTACCTCTTGAGCTCGACGTTTCCCTGCCCGAGGTCCACCGAGAGGATCTCGCGCTCGAGCGCGGTGGCGGTGACCGTCGGCATCCAGTAGGTGTACCGGGACCGCATGACCTGGGACAGGGCGCGCCGGATCAGGCTGGGGGCGGGGATGCCGCCGGGGAAGCCCAGGTAGTTCTCGATGCGGTTGATGCCGGTCCCGGCCTGGCCGCCAGGAGAGTCGTCCTCCAGGACGAGGGTGCTGAACCCCATGGCCGCGGAGCTCACGGCCCCCGCGAGGCCCGCCGGGCCGCCGCCCGTGACGACCAGGTCGAACCGCTGGCCCTCCCCGCCCCTCTGGAAGAGCCCCAGCTCCTTCGCCAGCGTGGTGAGCGAGGGATCGGCGTGCACCGTGTGGTGTCCGGACCCCCATTCGATGAGGACCCAGATCTCGTCCGTCGGGGTGCCGCTCGGGAACGCGAGGTGGTTGATCCAGTTGAGCGCCAGGAACCGCTTGGTGCGGTGCGCGCGGGGGCTGAGCTGGTCCCCGAAGACCACGACCAGGGGGTACTCCGGCACGGGTTCGGGCAGGAGCCTGCGTGTGAGGCGGAGGGCGAGGTCCTCCGTCTCGGAGGGGCGGTGGAGCAGGGCCACGGGCTCGTCCCGGAGGGCGGCGAGGTACTCCGGTGTCACGTCCCCGATGCCGTCCGGTGCCGGGGGCCGTGCGGTGAGCAGGAGGGTCTCGGCCACGACGGCCTCGTCCGGGGCGTCGCCTAGGGCGCTCAGCGCGGTCCGCCCGGTCTCGCCGGCCACCGCGTCCTCGTCGGCGACGACGACCACCTGTGGCGGTCCACCGGAGGGTTCGAAGGACAGGGTGCGGAGCGCTTCGCGCGCCCGGTCCAGGTCGGGGGTCGTGATGAGGCGGGCGTCGTTCCCGAGCCAGTCGTCGAGCGTTTCCCGGAGTGCTTCCAGGCGCTGCCGGTCGGGGTCGGAGAGGACGACCACGAGTTTCTCTTCGGACAACGGTCACACCGTCCATGCTGCGGAGGGGGCGGGCCCATGGGAATGGAACGCGGGCTTTTCCGGTGGGCCCGGGTGCCGGGCATTTGATGAAACCGTAACAGCGAAAAAGCGGAAAGAGTCGCCGGAGAAAAAATATCTCGCGTTTCGGGTGGGCCAAAAAAAGGAGTGCGCATCCTTCGTCTAAAACAACAGAATCCTCAGTCGCAGAGAAGCTCTAATGTGAACCCAAAGGGAGAATTAGGCATAAGGTGCAAAGGGATTCGTTGCCAGATGTTCTGGTGGGGGAGGGGGTGGGGGATCGACCCCTGGGAAGAGAGGTCGGCCTGACAGGGCAGGGCAAAGAGGGGCATTCGACGCGGGTCGCCGCGTGCGGGGGCCGGGGGAGGGTGCGGGGCCTCCCGCTCGCCGGCCTGCCGGGATGGGAACGAAGAACGCGCGTCTTACGTGCTCTCCGAAAACAGGGGGCCTGACCGCCGGCGTCCGTGATGCGTACGGGCACCGCGCCCCGGGCCGTCGTTTCCGAGCGTTCGCGGGGCCCGGCCACGGCCCCCACATGACGAACGGGCCGGAGGTGTCCTCCGGCCCGCTGCGTACTGGTGGGCGATACAGGATTCGAACCTGTGACCTCTACCGTGTCAAGGTAGCGCTCTAACCAACTGAGCTAACCGCCCGCGTGAAGCGATGTGAGGTGGAGACGGGATTCGAACCCGTGTAGACGGCTTTGCAGGCCGCTGCCTCGCCTCTCGGCCACTCCACCGAGTTCCACGCGGCCACCGGGGTGGCCGCGCGTCTCCTCCGAGCGGACGACGGGATTCGAACCCGCGACCCTCACCTTGGCAAGGTGATGCTCTACCAGCTGAGCCACGTCCGCTTGTCGACCGGCCCGGCCTCGTTCCCTCGGCCGTTGCCCTGTCGCTGGTTAGAACTTTAGCGGAAAGTCGTCAGACGGCAAATCGGGTTTGCGCGGGCCCCGGCCCACACGCTGGGAGGAGGCGGAAACGCCGCCGTCACGGCCCCGGGTGGACAATGGTGGCCAGACCGCTGACGACGGGAGGGCGACGCCATGGGCGGGTGCGGATCGGACCGCGGCGGGCCGCTGGACTGGCCGGCGGCCCGGGACCGCGCGCGCGATGCGGGGGAGCGGGCGGCCGCCGCGGTGCGCGAGGTGCCGCTGGCGCAGGCGCTGGGCGCCGTGCTGGGCGCGGACGTGCGCGCGTTGACCGGGGTCCCGGCGTTCGACGCCTCCGCCATGGACGGCTTCGCGGTGGCCGGCCCCGGCCCCTGGGAGCTGGTGGGCGCGGGCCTGGCGGGCGCCCCGGTGGCCGCCGCGGGCCTGGCGCCCGGGGAGGCGGTGGAGATCGCCACCGGCGCGCGGGTGCCCAAGGGGACCGAGGCGGTCCTGCCCTACGAACTGGCCGAACGCTCCGGCGGCCGCGTCTCGGGCCCGGTACGGGCGGGGCGGCACGTGCGCTGGACGGGGGAGGAGACCGCACCGGGCGAGACGGTCCTCACCCGGGGACGTGCCGTGGGCCCGGCGGTCCTGGGCCTGGCGGCCTCCCTGGGCCACGAGACCCTGCCGGTGCTGGCACCCCGGGTCGGGGTGCTGGTCACCGGTGCCGAGGTCACCACGTCGGGCCTGTCCGGCGAGGGCCTCGTGCGCGACGCCATCGGCCCGATGCTGCCCGGCCTGGCGGAGTGGGCGGGCGGCCGGGTGGAGCGGACGGACCACCTGGACGACGACCGCGGCGCGCTGGCGGCGGCGATCGCCGCGGCCGACACCGACGTGCTCGTGGTGTGCGGCTCCTCCTCCAAGGGCCCCGCCGACCACCTGCGCTCCGTGCTGGCCGAGCTGGGCGCGGAGGTCCTGGTGGACGGGGTGGCCTGCCGCCCCGGGCACCCGCAGCTGCTGGCGCGCCGGGAGGGCACAACGGTCGTCGGCCTGCCCGGCAACCCCGGGGCCGCCCTGGTGGCGGCCCTCACCCTGGTCGTTCCGCTGCTGTGCGCGATGGCCGGGCGCCCCGACCCCGCGGCCGATCCGGACCCGGTGCCGCTGGACGGGGAGGTGGACGCCCATCCCCGCGACACCCGGCTGGTCGCCGTCCGCCTGGAGCGCGGCCGGGCCGTCCCGGTCGGCCACGACCGTCCGGCCAGCCTGCGCGGCGCGGCCCTGGCCGACGCCTACGCCGTGGTGCCGCCCCGCTGGAGTGGCGGGGCGGTCGATCTGCTGCACCTGCCCTGAACAGGCGGGAGGCCCCGCAGGACATCCCTGCGGGGCCTCCCGGGCCGGGGTCAGGACCGGTCGGCCGGCTCCTGCCCGTGCTGCTCGGCGAGCACCGGCGGCTCGGGCTGCTCGACCGCCGGGTTGCCCCGGCCGCGCAGCAGCAGCCACGCCTGGACCGCCGCCACCACCACGATCGCCACGGCGATCGCGCTGGTCATGTGCATACCGCTGGTGAACGCGGTGCGCGCGGCCTCCATCAGCGCCGCCCCGGAGGCCCCGCCCAGGTCGGCGGCGGCGTTCGCGGCACCGCCCAGGGTTTCGCGGGCGGAGTCCACCGCGTCGGCGGGCACGCCCTCGGGGCCGGTCAGGTGCGAGCGGTAGAACGCGGTCAGCGCACTGCCCAGCACGGCCACGCCCAGGGCCGCGCCCAGCTCGTAGGCGGTCTCGGAGATGGCCGAGGCCGCACCGGCGCGCTCGGGCGGGGCCGCCGACATGATGGCGCCGTTGGTGAGCGTCTCGGCGAACCCGGCGCCGGTCGCGATCAGCGCGAACCCGGTGGTCACGACCGTCACGCCGAGCGTGACGTCGTTCACCGGCGCGATGACCAGCACCGCGAACCCGGCGGCGGTCACCAGCAGGGACCCGCCGATCACGGTGGCCAGGCTCAGCCGGCGCGACAGCCGCACCGCCACGAGGCCGGCCAGGACCGACAGCGTCAGACCCGGGATCAGGACGATCCCGGCCCGCATCGGCGAGATGTCCAGCACCAGCTGGAGGTACTGGGTCAGGAAGAACAGGGACGACACCAGCGAGAAGACGATCATCAGGTTAGTGACCACCGCCACGCTGAACACGTGGTTGCGGAACAGGTCCACGTCGATGAGCGGGTCGTCCAGCTTCTTCTGCCTGCGCACGAAGGCGTAGCCCAGGATCAGGCCGATCGCCAGCGAGGCGACGGGGACCACGGACAGGCCCTCGGTGGCGAGCTTCTTGACGCCGTACACGGCGGGCAGCATCGCGGCCAGGGACAGGGCCACGCTGACCGGGTCGAGGCGGCCCGCGTCGGGGTTGCTCGACTCGCGCACCAGCAGCGGCACCAGGACCAGGATCAGGGCCATCACCGGCAGGTTGATGAGGAACACCGAGCCCCAGAAGAAGTGCTCCAGCAGCCAGCCGCCCAGGATCGGGCCCAGCGCGGCGCCGCCGGAGAAACCGGAGGCCCACAGGGCGATGGCCAGCAGCCGCTGGCGCGCGTCCAGGAAGATGTTGCGCAGCAGGGACAGGGTCGAGGGCATGAGCGAGGCGCCGGCGACGCCCAGCAGGGCGCGGGCGGCGATGAGGACCTCGGGCGTCGGGGCGAAGGCGGCCAGCAGCGAGGCGGCGCCGAACGCGGCCGAACCGATCATCAGCAGCCGGCGGCGGCCGATGCGGTCGCCGAGCGAGCCCATGGTGATCAGCAGCCCGGCCAGGATGAAGCCGTAGACGTCGACGATCCACAGCAGCTGGCCCGCGGTGGGCGCCAGCTGTTCGCTCAATGCGGGTACGGCGAAGCCGAGCACGGTCGAGTCGACCGAGATCAGGATCACGGGCAGGACCAGGACGGCCAGCGCGGTCCACTCGCGGGGACCGGCCAGCGCGGGGCTGCCGTTGCGTGCGCGGTCGTGTCCGTTTCCGGCCTTGGCGGAAGTCATCTCTCCTCGTTACGTGTTCGCTGTTCCCGCGTTCCCGGCAGCGGCCGGGCGCGGCTCCGGCGGGATGGCGGGCTCCGGGCCGGACGGTGGGGACGGGAAGCGCTGTCGACCGTGCGGCGCGCGGGGCGCACCTCGGGGATTCTTCAACCGTCCAGACGGTACAGTACCGTCCAGCCGGTACAGTGTCAATCGTGAACACTTCCAACACCCGCGACCGCATCCTCGACGCCCTCCAGGAGATCCTCATCCGGGAGGGCTACTCATCGGTGACGCTCGAGGCGGTGGCCCGCGCCGCCTCGGTCTCCAAGGGCGGTCTGCTGTACCACTTCCCTTCCAAGGCCGCCATGCTCACCGGCCTCATCGAGCGCCTGTCCGTCCTGGCCGAGCAGGAGTTCCGCGAGGCGGTGGAGGGAGAGGAGGGCGTGGTCCGCGTCTTCCTGCGCACCTCGCTGCCGCAGAGCTCGGAGGAGCGCGAGCTCTACTGGGCGATCATCGCCGCGCTGCGCGGCCAGGACGACATGCCCCCCGAGGCCTTCGCGCACGTCCAGGACCTGTTCGACCGCTGGCGCCGCCTGCTCCACGAGGAGCTGGAGGACCCCGTCCTGGCCGAGATCATCCTGCGTGCCGGGGACGGGCTGTACCTGTCGGACATCGTCGGCCTGCCCTCCGCCGACCCCGCGCTGCTCCAGGCCGTGATCGACCGGCTGGCGGCCGAGTCCGACCGGGTCCGCCGCGTACGCTGACCCCTCCGGGAGCCCCCGGTCCCCTGCGCGGCCCCGGCGCGACGCCGTTCCGCCCGTTCGGCCCCCGGCTGTTCGCCGGACGGTGACACGGCGGTGCTGTCCATGTGTCCGGGATCATGATTTACTTCCCAGTAACTTCATTGCCGCCGCCGGGTCCCGGGACCGCCGGGCGCCCGCTCACACAGTGAGGTGACGCGTGCACCACCGCGGAAGTGGGGCGTGCCGGGTCGACGCAGGGGCGCTCCGTTCGCGAGACTGGCCCCACCTCGCCGGAGCGTCCACGGGGTGAGAACACGCAGACGGGAAAGCGGGGAGCGGATGCACAGGCTCACCAACCAGGTCCGACCGTACGCCTGGGGGGCGCGCACGGCCATCCCCCGGCTGCTGGGCCTGGAGCCGGACGGCACCCCGCAGGCGGAGCTGTGGCTGGGCGCCCACCACGGCGCCCCCAGCACCGCGCAATGCGAGCAGGGCCCGCTCCCGCTGCCCGCGCTCATCGCCGCCGAACCCCACCGGGTCCTGGGCCCGGAGGTCGTCGACCGGTTCGGGGTGCGCCTGCCGTTCCTGCTCAAGGTCCTGGCGGCCGACGAGCCCCTCTCCCTCCAGGTGCACCCGAACGCCGACCGGGCCCGGGCCGGGTTCACCGCCGAGGAGGGCCGGGGCATCCCGGTCGACGCGCCGCACCGCAACTACCGCGACCCCCACCACAAGCCGGAACTGCTGCTGGCCCTGGAGCCCTTCGAGGCCCTGTGCGGCTTCCGGGAGCCGGCCGCCGCCCACCGCGACCTGCTGGACCTGTCCTGCGACCTGGCCGCCCTGCTGCGCGAGGACCTCTCCCGGGAGGACGACCGCGCCGCGCTGCGGGCGGCGCTCACCCGCCTGCTCACCCTGGACGGGGCCGACCGCGAACGGCTCATCGGCGGCTTCGTGGAGGAGTGGGAGCGGGTCCGCCCCCGGTGCGCCCACGCCGGCATCATCGGCGACCTGGCCGCCCGCTACCCGGGCGACCCCGGAGCGGTGGCGTCGCTGCTGCTCAACCGGGTCACCCTGTGGCCGGGCCAGGCCCTCTTCCTGCCCGCGGGCAACCTGCACGCCTACCTCCAGGGCACGGCCGTGGAGGTGATGGCGGGTTCCGACAACGTGCTGCGGGCCGGGCTGACCCGCAAACACGTGGACCCGGCCGAGCTGCTCGACGTGGTCGACTTCTCGGTCCTGCCCATCCCGTACTCCCTGCCGACCGTCCAGGACGGGCGGCGGCAGTTCCGCCCGGCCGCGCCGGAGTTCGCCCTGCACGAGATCGGCCCGGGCCGGGTCACCGCCCACCTGCCGGGGGAGGGGCCCGCCGTGGTGCTGGCCCTCAACGGCCGGGTCGAGCTGATCCCCGAGGTCGGCCGCCGGATCGAGCTGCGCCGCGGCGAGTCGGTGTTCGTCCAGGCCGACAGCGGGCCGCTCAAGATCGAGGGGCAGGGGCACGTCGTCGCCGCCACGGTCGGCGCGCTGCTGGACTGAGTCCCGGGACCGATACGCTGGCCCTCTCTGTTCACTTGTGTCACAGAAGAGGTAGCACCATGGCTCTGGAGCGCCCGGAGATCGACCCCATCGAAGGCCCGCCCCCGGCGGACCTGCAGATCACCGACATCGTGGTCGGCGAGGGGCAGCAGGCCGGACACGGCAACACCGTCGACGTGCACTACGTGGGCGTGGCCTTCTCCAACGGCGAGGAGTTCGACGCCAGCTGGAACCGCGGCGCCCCGCTGAGCTTCACCCTCGGCAAGGGCCAGGTCATCCCGGGCTGGGACCAGGGCGTCCTGGGCATGCGCGTCGGCGGCCGCCGCAAGCTGGTCATCCCGCCGCACCTGGCCTACGGCCAGCGCGGCGCGGGCGGCGCGATCGGCCCGAACGAGACCCTGATCTTCGTCTGCGACCTGGTCGCCGTCCGCTAGGACACACTCCCGGCGGAGCACGCGTGAAGGGCCCGTGCCTGCGCGGCACGGGCCCCGTCCCCGCGGTCAGCCCAGGGTTGCGCCCACCTTGACGTGGCCCTTGAGCAGGTCGCGGGCGATCGTGCGGCGCTGGATCTCGTCGGTGCCCTCGAAGATGCGCAGCAGGCGCAGGTCGCGGTAGAACCGCTCGATGGGCAGTTCGCGCGTGTACCCCATGCCGCCGTGGATCTGGAGCACGCGGTCGACGATCTCGTTGGCCTTGACGCCGCCGAAGAGCTTGGCGATGGACTGCGCGTGGCGCGAGTCGCGGCCCTCGCCCACCTGCCAGGCGGCGTGCAGCACGAGCAGGCGCAGCGCCTCGATCTCCACCTGGGAGTCGGCGATCATCCACTGGATGGCCTGGCGGTCGGCGATCGGCGCGCCGAAGGTCTCCCGGGTCTTGGAGTAGTCGACGGCCATGGTCAGCAGGCGCTCGCAGCTGCCGACGGCGCGCGCGGGCAGCAGGTAGCGGCCCTTGCCGATCCACTGCATGGCCAGCGCGAAGCCCTTGCCCTCCTCGCCGAGGATGTTCTCGTGCGGGACGCGCACGTCCTGGAAGACCAGCGCGGCCGGGCGGCGCTCGCCCATGGTGTCGATGGGCTCGGCGGTCCAGCCCATGTCGCGGTCCACCAGGAAGCAGGTCACGCCCCCGTTGGCGCCCTTCTCCGGGTCGGTGACCGCGAAGACCATGGCGAAGTCGGCCTCGTAGCCGCCGGTGATGAAGGTCTTCTCGCCGTTGATCACCCACTCGTCGCCCTCGCGGACGGCCCGGGTGCGGATGGCCTTGGCGTCCGATCCCGCGCCCGGCTCGGTGATGGCGAAGCAGGAGCGCTTCTCGCCGGCGATGGTGGGCAGCAGGTAGCGCTCCTTCTGCTCCTCGTTGCAGTGGTAGAGGATGTTGTCGGCCTCGCCGCCGAACTTGAAGGTCAGGAAGGTCCGGCCCAGCTCCATCTCGATGACCGCGGCCGTGACGGGGTCCAGGCCCATGCCGCCGTACTCCACCGGGGTCTCCACGCCCCAGAAGTCGGACTTGCGGGCGAGGTCGCGCAGTCTGGTGCGCTCCTCCCGGTTCAGGCCCGGGGGGTGCCCCTCGCGTTCGCGCCGCAGCACGTCGTTCTCGAGCGGCATCAGCTCCCGCTCGACGAAGGTCCGGACCCAGTCGCGGACGGCGCGCTGCTCTTCGCTCAACGAGAAATCGATCACGGCCTGCTCCCAATTAACCTAACAGTGTTCGGTTATGTGAGGGTACGACGATCCCCGCCGCCGGTGCAAGAGGGGGCCCGCCCTTCCGCGAACGGCCCGGCCGGCCCGGTAGCGTGCGATGATCGGGCCGGACACCGGTAGGGGCCGGTGCCGGCAGACCGCAGAGGGGACCTACGCCCGTGGCCCGACCCAAGACACCGATCCTGAGCCGTGAGGCCATCCGCCGCGCCGCGCTCGCGCTCATCGACCGGGACGGGCTGGACGGGCTGTCCATGCGCAAGCTCGCCGAGGAGCTCGACGTGCGGGCCGCCTCCCTGTACAGCCACTACCGCACCAAGGAGGAGCTGCTCACCGCCATCGCCGAGGAGGTCACCCGGGACATCGAGGTCTCCGCGTTCGAGAGCGGCGACTGGCGCCGGGGCCTCACCGCGTGGGCGCGCTCCTACCGCGACGCCCTGGTCGCCCACCCCAACCTGCTGCCGGTGATCGCCGCGGGCCCCGGCCGCCGGGAGGAGGCGCTGCGCCGCGCCGACGCCATCCACGGCGGCCTGGTGGGCGCGGGCTGGCCGCCCCGGTACGCCACCATGATCGGCGCCTCCACCCGGTACCTGGTCCTGGGGTCGGCCACCGGCTCCTTCGCCCGCGGCTTCGACGACGACGTGCGCGTCTACCGCGACCGCTACCCCAACCTGTCCCAGGCCCACCGGCTGGCCGAGCACGCCGCCGAGATCGACGAGGACAGCTTCGACCTGGCCCTGTCGTCGTTCCTGGACGGCCTCGACACCCTCTACGAGAAGGTCCGCACCGAGCCCGGGCGCTGAGCCGGGCCGCCGTCCGCGCCCGGGCCCGGCGCCGCGTTCACGACCCCTGCGGCCGGGTCTCCCCGTTGCCGGAGATCGCCGTCCGTTCCAGCCGGTCCAGCAGGGACCCCCGCTCCGGCACCGACCGGAGCGCGACCTCCCTGCCGTAGCGGATGCGGGTGAACGTCTCCGGCAGGCGGGCCGCCAG
This sequence comes from Nocardiopsis sp. NPDC006139, assembly GCF_040614155.1. Lineage (NCBI taxonomy): Bacteria > Bacillati > Actinomycetota > Actinomycetes > Streptosporangiales > Nocardiopsidaceae > Nocardiopsis > Nocardiopsis sp. NPDC006139. The sequence continues at coordinate 8,866 of NZ_JBEXTT010000023.1, read as the reverse complement.
CCGCCGGTGCGCGACCCGCCCCAGCCACCAGGCCCCGAGCAGGCCGTTGGCGACCCCCACCGGCAGCGCCGCCCACGGCGTCCCGGCCAGGCCCAGGAACACCGCCGCCAGTACGGCCGGGGCGGTCAGCACCGGCAGCGCCGCCAGGGACAGCCACACCTGGACCTGGTTGTCGCCGCTGTCGTTGGCGTCCACCCGCAGCTGCGGGTCCACACCGGGGGACAGGGCCACCACCGAGAACAGCAGGGACAGGCCCGACCCCACCCCGAACACCGCCGCCAGCCCGGTGAGCACGTAGGGCCAGGTCCAGTGCTCGCCGGTCGACACGATGAACAGCGCGCTCAGCACCAGCGCACCCGGAGCGCTCAGCAGCAGGACGGCGACCTGCCGGCCGCGCACGTCCGCCCTGGCGGTGTCCCGTCCCTGCCCCACGACCGCCTGCCACAGCGCCGTCCCGTCGTGCCCGTACATGTTCGCCGTGGCCAGCACCATGATGAACGCGCAGATCACCCCGGAGAACGGCGCGAAGAACGCGAACACCTCGCTCCACCAGCTCAACAGTCCGATGAACAGGCCCGCCCACAGCGCGGCGCGCACCTCCAGGCCCCGCCACGGATCGCGCCACCACTGGCGCACCTCCTTGCCGACCACCGCGCCCAGCGGCGTGTCCGGCAGCAGGCCGCGGGCCGGGCGGGACAGCGGCCGGGCGCCCAGGGGGCGCCCCCGGCGCCGCACCCCGCGCGCCGCGACCCGGGGGGCCAGCAGCACCGCGGTGACCGAGGCCAGGACCAGCGCGGTCAGGGCCGTGGCCGCCAGCCACCCCAGGGCCGCGCCCCAGTCGCCCGCCCCCGCCGCGTCCACCGCGTGCACCGGCCAGGAGGCGGGCAGCGCGGCCAGGACCGCGCCCGCCGTCCCCTCGCCCAGGCCGTGCTCGCGCAGCTCCAGGGTCGCCGCCAGCGCCGGCTGCACGGCCATCCACCCGAAGAAGAGCAGGGCCAGGATCAGCCCCCACTGCACCGAGGCGATCTCGACGCCGAGCCGCGAGTGCATCGCCGCGCCCAGGGCCCGGAACACCAGGCGCGACAGGGCGATCAGCGAGATCCACAGCAGCAGCGCCGCGGGCACCGCGACCAGGGCCGCGCCCGCCGACAGCGTCGCGCCGTGCCACACCAGGGCCGCGGCAGCGACCAGGGTCAGCGCGGGGCCGATGTCCACGAAGGCCGTGACCAGCAGCAGCGCGCCGGTGCGGCGGCGGTCCATCGGCAGCAGCGCGAAATACTGCGACCGCAGCGTCCCCGCACCGTTGGCGACCGTCGGGCCCAGCGCCCAGCCCGCCGCCCAGACGGCGAAGACCAGGGCGAACAGGTCCGACCGGATCCCCGGGCCCGGGACGGCGAGGGCGAAGTACCAGGTCGCGGCGGTGCCCAGCAGGGCGAGGACCAGGCCCAGGACGCGCATGCCCGTGAAGGAGCGGCGCATCAGTGCCAACTTCAGGCGGATCAGGACGAGAGCCACGACAGCTCCTCCTCGCCGATCCCGCGCGCGCCGACCAGGCGCACGAAGGTGTCCTCCAGGGTGGCGTCCGATCCGCGCACCCTGTCGAGAGTCCCGTCGGCCAGCATCCGGCCCCGGGCGATGATGGCCACCCGGTCGGCGAGCTGCTCCACCAGGGCCATCACGTGGCTGGAGACGACCACCGTGCCGCCGCCGTCGGTGAAGCGGCGCAGGATCGCGGTGAGCACCCGCGCCGACACCGGGTCGACCGCCTCGTAGGGCTCGTCCAGCACCAGTACGCGGGGGGCGTGCAGCAGGGCCGTGGCCAGGCCGATCTTCTTGCGCATACCGGTGGAGTACTCCGCGACCAGGACCCCCTTGCGGTCGGCCTCGTCCAGCTCCAGCACCCGCAGCAGCTCCTCCGCCCGCTCGCGGACCAGGTCGCGGCCGAGCCCGCGCAGCCCTCCCCAGTAGGTGAGCAGCTCGCCGCCGGTCAGCCGCTCGGGCAGGGACAGGCCGTCGGGGAGCACGCCGAGCAGGCGCTTGGCGGCCACCGGATCGGACCACATGTCCACGCCCAGCACCCGGGCGGTGCCCGCGTCGGGGCGCAGCAGGCCGACGGCCATGGAGATCGAGGTGGTCTTGCCCGCGCCGTTGGGGCCCACCAGCCCCAGCAGGGACCCGCGGGGGACGGACAGGGACACCCCGTCGGCGGCCGTCGTCCCGTTGAAGGCCTTGGTCAGCCCGACCAGTTCGAGGGCGGGCACGTCTTCGGCAGCGGGCCCGGCGCCCGTCGGGCCGGTGTCCTTCGGCACAGCGTCTGTCGGCACAGCGTCGTTCACCATGCCACCGATCGTCCCGCCGCGGGGCGGGGCCGCACATCGGCCGATCGGACGCGGTCCGCCACCGCAGTGTCGGCCGATCGGCCGACGACCGCGCCGACCGCCCCGGACCGCGGGATCGGCCTTTCGGCCGAGGTGCCGCCGCCCGCCCCCGGCCTACCCTGGAAGGGACGTCGGTGACGGGGGGCGTGATGGCGGGCGGCGGGGCCGGGAGCGGGACCGGGGAGGACGGGAGCGCGGAGCACCGCGGTGTCCGGGCCGGTCGGTGGGGCGTGACCTGGCGGACGGTGGTGGCGGTCGCCGCCGGGCTGCTGTGGACCGTGCTGTACGCCCTCCTGTACGCGGCGGGGTACAACTCCTACGTGCCCCCGTGGCTGAGGGGCGTGGACGTGGCCCTGGGCGCGGCGGCCTCCGTGGCGCTGCTCGCGCGGCCCCGGCACCCCCTGGGCACGGCGGTGGCCGTCGGGCTGATCTCGGCCGTGTCCTCGGCCTCGGTGGCGGCGCTGGTCATCGCGCTCATCGGGCTCGCCGCGCGCCGTCCCTGGTGGCAGGCGGCCGCGGTCGCGACGGGCACCCTGCTCGCCGGGCTGCCCTGGTTCCTGCTCCTGGTCCCCGGCCACCAGGTCTCCTTCGCGATCGCGGTCACCGTGCTCCTGCTCTCGGGCTGCCTGGGCTGGGGGCTGGCGATCAAGTCCCGGCTCCGGCTGGTCGAGCGGCTGCGCGAGGACGTGCTGCGCGCCCGCGCCGACCGGGACCGCAGGCTGGACGAGGCCCGCGCGGACGAGCGCCGGCGCATCGCCCGTGAGATGCACGACGTCCTCGCCCACCGGATGTCCCTGCTGTCGGTGCACGCGGGGGCCCTGGCCTACCGGGTCCGCCAGAGCGAGCAGGGCCAGGCCCCGCCGCCGACCGCCGAGGAGCTCGGCGCGGCCGTCCAGGTCATCCGCGACAACGCCCACCGGGCGCTGGACGAGCTGGGCGGGGTGCTGGCGGTGCTGCGCGCCGCCGACACCGCCCGGGACGGGGTCGGCGACGGCCCGGGGGAGGAGGGCACCGCCCCGCCCCAGCCCACCCTCGCCGACCTGGACCGGCTGCTGTGCGAGGCCGCCGACTCCGGGCAGCGCGTGACCGCCCGGGTGGAGCTGCCCGAGGGCGCCGCCCCCGCCGACCGGGTGGGCCGTAGCGCCTACCGGGTGGTGCAGGAGGGGCTGACCAACGCCCGCAAGCACGCCCCGGGGGCCCGGGTGGAGGTGCGGGTCCACGGCGGTCCGGGCCGGGGGCTGGCGGTGTCGGTGCGCAACCCGCTGCCGGTCGGGGTGGCCGTGTCCGAGATCCCCGGGGCGGGCGCCGGGCTCACCGGCCTGGCCGAACGCGTGGGCCTCGACGGCGGCGCCCTGGCCCACGGGCCCGACGGGGGCGCCTTCCGCCTGGACGCGGAGCTGCCCTGGCCCGAGGGCGTCCCGGCCCCGCGACCATCCGGGACGGCGGCCCCGGGGGAGCTCGCCCGCCCACCGGTCCCGGCGGGCTCCGCGGTCCGCAGGCCGGGGGTGCGATAGTGGGGAGCGTGGACACACCCGTGCGCGTTCTCCTGGTCGACGACGACCCGCTGGTGCTGACCGGGCTGCGGATCATGCTCTCCGGGGCGCCCGGCCTGGCCGTGGTCGGGGAGGCCGCCGACGGGGAGCAGGTGGTCGCCGCGGTGGCCGAACACCGGCCCCACGTGGTGCTCATGGACGTGCGCATGCCGGGCATGGACGGGATCGCCGCCACCCGGGCGCTGCGCACCGGCGGCGCCGACGACCCCCAGGTCATCGTGCTGACCACCTTCGACGCCGACGACACCGTCGCCCGGGCGCTGCGCGCCGGGGCCGCCGGGTACCTGCTCAAGCACACCGAACCGGAGAGGATCGTCGAGGCGGTGCACCGGGCCGCCTCCGGGGAGCCGGTGCTCTCGCCCGCCGTCGCCCGAGCCCTCATGGACCGGGTCGCGGCCGACACCGGGCCCGGTACCGGAACCCGGGGCGGCGGCGCCGGTCCGGGCGATGCCGACCCGGGCGGCCCCGCCGGTGCCGGGGCGGCCGGGCCGGGCTCCGGGGGCGGACGGGACGCCGAGCGCCGCCGCGCCGCCCGGGAGCGGCTGGCCCTGCTCACCGTCCGCGAGCGCGAGGTGGCCGACGCGGTCGCCGCCGGACTGTCCAACACCGAGATCGCCCGGGCGCTGCACATGTCGCTGGGCACGGTGAAGGCGCACATCTCCAGCGCGCTCACCAAACTCGACCTGGCCGGGCGGGTGCCGCTGGCGCTGCTCGCCCACGACGCCCGCGACCCCGACCTGCCCTGACCGAGCCCGCCCCGGCGGCGGCCGGGGCCGCCTCTCACAGGCGGGCGGACCGTCGCCGGAAGGCCGCGGTCTGGCCCACGACGAGGCCGGCGTTGGCCACCGCGTAGGCGGTCCAGACCCCGGCGAGTCCGCCCAGCGCGGCGGCGGGCGCCGCCGCCAGGCACAGCAGCCCGTAGCAGACCGCGAACGTGTACATCGAGTACCGCGCCTGTTTGAGCCCCAGCAGCCCCATCCCCGGCAGCGACTGCACGGCGTCGGCCGCCACCGCCGCCGCCAGCACCGGCAGCAGCGCGACGACCGCCTCCCGCACCTCCGGGTCGGGCGTGAACACCCCGACCGCGGACCCGCCCGACGCCCACAGCAGCACCAGGCCGACCGCCACAGCGGGCACCGCCACCAGGTACCCGGCGGTGATGGGGCGGCGCACCCCCGCCACCGACCCCCGCTTGGCGGCCCGGGCCGTGAACGGGATGCCGGACTGGCCCACCGCGACCGCCGGGAGGAACAGCAGGTTGGCGACGACCACCAGCACTTGGTGCGCGGCCGCCTGCTCCGTGCCGACGCGGGCCACCACCAGGCCCAGCAGGCTCAGCGCCCCGAACTTGATGAGCAGCGTGGCCCCGGTGGGCAGCCCGACCCGGGCGATTTTCACGACGCCCGCCCACTCGGGCGCGCCCGTCCCCACCCGGTGTCCGCGCAGCACGGTCCGGCGGCGCGAGACGTACAGGAACAGCACCGCCATGAGGCAGCCGTCCGCGAACAGCGCCAGCGCCGCCCCGGTCAGCCCCAGCCCGGGGACGGGGCCCGCGCCCAGCACGAGCAGCGGGGTGACGGTCACCGCCACACCGGTGTTGACCAGACTCAGCAGCATCACCGACCGGTTCCGCCCCAGGCCGATGAGCAGCACCGTCACCGATGCCTTGAGCGCGGAGGCCGCCAGGGCCAGACCCGTCAGCACCGCGGGCAGCACGCCCAGCGCCGCCAGGGTCGGCCCGGCCACCCCGATCGCACGTGCCCACAGCGGGGCCAGGGCCAGGACGGCCCCGCCCGCCCCGCCCATGAGCAGGGCCAGCCAGGTGGAGTCGCGCACCACGGGCGCCAGCGCGGCCGGATCGTCGCCGTTCTCGGCGATGAACGGCATCGACCCGCGCAGCGCACCCTGCACCACCATGAGCAGCGGGTTGAACACCGTGATGAGCAGCGCGTAGGCGGCCAGGTCGGCGGTGGCGGTGTTGCCGATCACGCCGACCGTGACCATGCTCCCGGCGGTCCCGGCGAGCATCGAGCAGTACAGGGGGAACGCCTTGCCCCCCAACCGCAGCGCGGTCCGTCCCAGCGGTGCGGGGGAGTCGGCCTGTTCGGACGCGGTCGGGGGTTCCGTGGTCACGGCGGGGGCCTCCCGGGGTGGTTCCCGATGGGTCCCGGAAAACGTAGCATCCTTTTTCTTGCGGCTCCGGAAGAATGTGTCGATAAAAGCCCTCTCCATCACGGCGGCGATTCTTCTGAAAAGGGCCTCCCGCCGTTCGGGGGCGGACGGTGCCGAACGGCCTCCGCCGCCCCGCCGGCGCGCGGCCCGCGGTGCCGGAAAGGGCGGCCCCGGCCCCGGGAAGAGCCGCGTCGTCGCGTATGTTGCCGGTAGTGCGGGCCGTGCGGGCCCGCCCCGACCGAGGAGGAGCCCCGTGTCCCAGAACCGCATCGTGTGGTCCAAGCAGGTCCCGGAGATCTATTCCAAACTCGACGAGGTCGACGCCCTCGTCGCCGAGCACCTCGACATCACCCTGCTCGAATTGGTGAAACTGCGCTCCTCGGTCCTCAACGGCTGCTCGTTCTGCGTCGACCTGCACACCCGCCGGGCGCTCAAGGAGGGCGAGTCGCAGCAGCGCCTCTTCCTGGTGTCGGCCTGGTACGAGGCGGGGGAGAACTTCACCCCGGCCGAGCGCGCGGCGCTGGCCCTCACCGACGAGATGACCCGCCTGGGCGACCGCGGGGTCTCGGACGAGGTCTACGCGGAGGCGGCCGAGCACTTCGATGACAAGCAGCTGGCCGCCCTGGAGGTCGCGATCTCGATGATCAACCTCTACAACCGGCTGGCGGTCACCTCGCAGCTGCACCCGCGTCCCCGCAGGGGCTGAGTGCCGTTCGGGGTCTGTCCGGGGCGGGGGCCCGGTGTTACGCTCGCCTGTGCTCTAGATCACATGTGAGTGCAGTGACGACCGTCAGGAGCCCTCCGTGCCCCCAGCCGTCTCCCCTGACCACACCCTCGCGCACCTCCTCGAACACAACGCCGCCGTCCACCCCGACCTGCCCGCCCTGTCCTGGCGCTCCGGCACCGACTGGGAGACCCTCACCTGGTCCGAGGTGAACGCGGCCGTCGCCCGCCTCGCCCAGGGCTACGCCTCGCTCGGCGTGGCCCCGGGCGACCGCGCCCTGCTGATGATGGGCGACCGGCCCGAGCACTGGCTCTCCGACCTGGCGCTGGTGCACATCGGCGCGGTCCCCACCACCGTCTACGGCACCGCCGCACCCGAGCAGGTCGCCTACATCGCCCGGCACAGCGGGGCCCGCCTCGCCGTCGTGGAGGACGCCGCCGTCGCGGCCGCCTGGGAACCCCTGGCCGCCGACCCGGGCACGGCGCTGGAGTCCCTGGTCGTGGTCTCGGGGGCCGACCCCGGCCGCGGCCACCTCGACTACGCCGCCCTGGCCGCCACCCCCGCGGGCGACGCGTTCGGGCGCCGCCACGACCTCAAGCCCGACGCCCTGCTCACCGTCGTCTACACCTCCGGGACCACCGGCGACCCCAAGGGCGTGGCGGTCACCCACCGGCGGATGCTCACCAACCTGGCCGCCCTGGACTCCCTCATCGACCTGCCCGAGCACGCCGCCCACATCTGCTACCTGCCGCTGGCCCACATCGCCGAGCGCGTCCTGGGCCTGTACCTGCCGCTGCTGCGCGCCTCCCACGTGTGGATGTGCGACGACCCGGCCCGCCTGGTGGAGGTGCTGCGGCACGTGCGCCCGCCCCAGTTCTTCGGGGTGCCCCGGGTGTGGGAGAAGCTGGCCTCGGCGCTGCGGGCGGGCATCGCGGGGCTGCCCGAGGAGCAGCGCGCGGGGATCGAGGCCGCCATGGCGGTGGCCACCGAGCACACCGCCCACCTGGAGCGCGGCGAGCCGGTCCCGCCGGACCTCGCCGAACGGTTCGCGGTGGTCCGCGGCCTCGCGCTGGCCCCGCTCCTGGAGAAGGTCGGGCTGGACCGCGTGGTGTGGGCCTCCAGTGCCTCCGCCCCGATGCCCCAGGAGGTCGTCCGTTTCTGGGCGGGCCTGGGCGTGCCGGTCATGGACGCCTGGGGCCTGACCGAATCCCTGGGCGTGGCCACCGTCAACACCCCGACGGCCGGGTTCCGGCTGGGCTCGGTGGGGCGCCCGCTCGCCACGGTGGAGGTCCGGGTCGCCGACGACGGCGAGGTCCTGCTGCGCGGCGAGACGGTGTTCGACGGGTACGTGGACGCCGGGGGCGCGGTGCGCCCGGCCACCGACGCCGACGGCTGGTTCGCCACCGGCGACGTCGGGCGCCTGGACGGGGACGGCCACCTGTGGATCACCGACCGCAAGAAGGAGATCATCGTGACCAGCGGGGGCAAGAACGTCTCGCCCGCCCTGGTGGAGAACACCCTCAAGGAGCACCCGCTGGTCGGCCAGGTCTACGCCCACGGGGACGGCCGGCCCTACCTGGTGGCGCTGGTGGTGCCCGACCGCGAGGTCGCCCCGGTGTGGGCGGCGGCCCGGGGCATCGACACCGGCGGGGACTGGGACGCCCTGGTCGCCCATCCGGAGGTGAACGCCGAGCTGGAGCGCGCCATCGCCGCGGCCAACGCCCGGCTGAGCCGGGCCGAGCAGGTCAAGCGCCACCGCGTGCTGGCGGGGGAGTGGGGCCCGGACACCGGTGAGCTCACCCCCTCCCTCAAGCTTCGGCGGCGCGTCATCCGGGACAGGTACGCGGAGGAGCTGGACGCCCTCTACCGGGACTGACGCCGCTCTCCGCCGCGGCGCCGCGACTGCGGCGCCCGGGCGGAACCGGCGGGAACAGGCGGGAGGGGGGGGCCCGGCCGGGGGCCCCCCCCGGGGGGGGGGGGCGGGGGGGGGGCGGGGGGGGGCGGCCGGGGGGCGGGGGGGGGGGGGGGCGCGCGCGGGC
>NZ_JBEXTT010000022.1:0-137344 GCF_040614155.1 Nocardiopsis sp. NPDC006139 | reverse complement strand
TCGCAGACCTCCCGGGCGATGTCGATCTCGGTGTCTATTAAGATCTCGGGCGCGACGGGCACGTCCGCCGTTCCCGCCCGCGTCCCGGGACGCGGGCGGGAACGGCGGCGGCACGGTCCAGTGGCAACCCCATCCAGTGGCAGCACAGAGGAGTCACGTGAACGCCAACGCCAATCCTTCGCCGGAGGAGCGCGCAGCCGTCCGGCCCGGGCACGTCGCCCTGGTCGGTGCCGGGCCGGGCGGGGCCGGGCTGCTGACCCTGCGCGGCGCCGAGCTGCTGCGCGACGCCGACGTGGTCATCACGCCGCGCGAGCCCGCCGCCGAGGACCTGGCGGGCTTCCGCGAGGAACTCCTCACCCACTGCCGCGAGGACGTCACCACCGCCCGGGCCGAGGACATCGGCGACGTCGACGCCTTCGCCCTGGCCCGCGCCCGCGAGGGCCTGCGGGTGGTGCGGCTCTACTCCGGCGACCCGTTCTTCGGCTGCCGCGGCGCCGAGCTGGTCCTGGCCTGCCGGGAGGCGGGCGTCGAGGTGGAGGTCGCCCCCGGTGTCTCCTCCGTCACCGCCGTCCCGGCCTTCGCGGGCATCCCCCTGATGGGCCACGGCACCCCCGAGGTGCGCATCCTCAACGCCCGCGCCCGCGGCGCCGAGGTGGACTGGCACGAGGCCGCCGCGAGCGACGCGCCCCTGTTGATCCTGGGGGGCGACGCCCCCGCGGAGGAGCCCGCCGAGTTCCAGGGCCCCGGGTTCGACGTGCTGTGCAAGACCCTCATCGCCGGGGGGCGGCCCGCCACCACGCCGGTCGCCGTCGTCCGCGCCGGGGGCACCACCCGCCAGACCACCGTGGCCTCCACCCTGGGCCGCCTCGTCGCCGAGCTCAAGGCCAAGGACGCCAAGGGCCACCACCTCACCGCCCCGGCGATGATGGTCGTCGGAGCCCCGGCCGGCCGCCACGCCGAGCTGTCCTGGTACGAGGGCCGCCCGCTGTTCGGCTGGCGGGTGCTGGTGCCCCGCACCAAGGAGCAGGCCGCCGCCCTCTCCGAGCAGCTGCGCGACCACGGCGCCGTGCCCGAGGAGGTGCCCACCATCTCGGTGGAGCCGCCGCGCACCCCGCAGCAGATGGAGCGCGCCGTCCGCGGCCTGGTCACCGGCCGCTACCAGTGGGTGGCCTTCACCTCCGTCAACGCGGTCAAGGCGATCCGCGAGAGGCTGGAGTCCTACGGCCTGGACGCGCGCGCGTTCGCCGGGGTCAAGGTCGCCGTCGTCGGCGAGGCCACCGCCCGCGCGGTCCGCGAGTTCGGGATCCAGCCCGACCTCGCCCCGCCCGACGACGCCCAGTCCAGCGCCGGTCTGGTGTCGGTGTGGCCGCCCTACGACGCCGAGATCGACCCCATCGAGCGGGTGCTGCTGCCGCGTGCCGACATCGCCACCGAGACCCTGGCCGCGGGCCTCACCGACCTGGGCTGGGAGATCGACGACGTCACCGCCTACCGGACCGTCCGGGCGGCGCCCCCGCCCGCCCCCGTCCGAGAGGCGATCAAGGGCGGCGGTTTCGACGCGGTGCTGTTCACGTCCTCCTCCACGGTGCGCAACCTGGTGGGGATCGCGGGCAAGCCGCACAACACCACCGTCATCGCCGTGATCGGCCCCGAGACCGAGAAGACCGCCATAGAGTTCGGACTGCGGGTCGACGTCGTGGCACCCAAAGCCTCCGTTTCGGCCCTCGTGGACGCGCTTTCGGAGTACGGTGCGGCCAAGCGCCGTGAGGCGATCGAGGCGGGCAAGCCCGTTCTCAAGCCGAGCCAGAAGCGCCGCGGACGCCGCCGCAAGCTCTGAGCCGACCCCGTCACCAGCACGAACCAGCCTTCCTCAGGAGTACCCATGGACACCACCGGTCGCGAAGCGGCCTACCCCGCCGCCCGGCCGCGCCGCCTGCGCCGGGGCCCGGCGCTGCGCCGCCTGGTCGCCGAGACGCGGGTGCTGCCGGAGAACCTGGTCCTGCCGCTGTTCGTCAAGGAGGGGATCGACGAGCCGGTCGCGATCTCGTCCATGCCGGGCCAGTTCCAGCACACCCGCGACAGCCTGCGCCGGGCCGCCCACGAGGCGGCCGAGGCCGGGGTCGGCGGCGTCATCCTGTTCGGCATCCCCGCGCACAAGGACGAGCGCGGCTCCGCGGCCGACGACCCGCACGGCATCGTCCAGGAGGCGCTGCGCGACCTGTCCAAGGACGTGGGCGACGCCCTGGTGGTCATGGCCGACCTGTGCCTGTGCGAGTACACCTCGCACGGCCACTGCGGCCCGCTGGAGGCCGACGGGCACGTGGACAACGACCTGACCCTGGAGCGGTACGCGTCCATCGCCGCCGCCCAGGCCGAGGCGGGCGCCGCCGTGGTGGCCCCCAGCGGCATGATGGACGGCCAGGTCGCGGCGATCCGCGCCGGGCTGGACCGGGCCGGGTTCGCCCAGGTGCCGATCCTGGCCTACGCGGCCAAGTACGCCTCCTCGTTCTACGGCCCGTTCCGGGAGGCCGCCGAGGGCGCGCCGCGGTTCGGGGACCGGTCCGGGTACCAGCAGGACCCGGCCAACGCCCGGGAGGCGCTGCGCGAGGTGGCCCTGGACGTCGCCGAGGGCGCGGACATGGTGATGGTCAAACCGGGCCTGGCCTACCTCGACATCATCGCCAAGGTGGCCGAGGCCTCCCCGGTGCCCGTGTCGGCCTACCAGGTCAGCGGCGAGTACGCCATGATCGAGGCGGCGGCGGAGCGCGGGTGGATCGACCGCGAGCGGGCGATCCTGGAGACCCTCACCTCCTACCGGCGGGCGGGGGCCGAGCAGGTGCTCACGTACTGGGCGACCGAGGCGGCACGCCTGCTCCGGTAGCGCGACCGGATCGCCCACCCCGGTCGCGGTCGCCGGGTGCGGGTCCGGGTTCAGGACCGCACCTGGAACACCGAGAACACCGGGGAGGGCTCCATGGCCGATGTGTTGTACCGACGGAAGCGGCGTCCGGCGATGGACGGCATGGTCGACGCCGCGCTGGGCTACGCCGCACTGGGCTGGCCCGTGGTGCGGGGCGCCGCACCGGGCGAGGACCGCGCCTGCAACTGCGAGCGGCTGGGCTGTCCGGATCCGGCGGCCCATCCGGCGACCATGGCCTGGGGTGTCGAGGCCAGCACCGACACCGACACGATCCGCCGGTGGTGGGCGGCCGACCCCGAGGCCAACGTGATCCTGCCGACGGGGCGGGTCTTCGACGTCTTCGACGTACCGCGCGAGGCCGGCGTGATGGCGCTGGCGCGGATGGGCCGGGCGGGCGTGCCCGCGGGCCCGGTGGCGGCGCTGGGGTCGCGGTACCTGTTCTTCGTGGCGACGCGGTCGCCGGTCGACGAGGACGAGTGGTGGTCCTGCCACCTGGACTGCGTCCCCGAGGCGATCGAGGACATGCCGGGCCTGCGCTGGCACTGCCGGGACAGCTTCGTCCTGGGCTCCCCGTCCCGGCTGCCGGGCGGGGGCCGGGTGAGCTGGATCCGCACCCCGCGCGACTCCGGCGGCTCGGTGGTGCTGCCGGACCCGATCGCGGTCCTGGGCATCCTGGCCGACGCAAGCGAGGAGTTCGGCGACACCGGCCGCTGACGGCCGGCGGGCGGGAGCGGCGCGCTCCCGCTCCCGTACGCCGTGCCCCGGTACCCCCGTGCGGCGCCCCGGCATGCGGCGCCCCCGTGCGCGGTGGCGGCGGGGGACGGGCCCCGGCGGCGGTCGCACACGGTCCCGGGAGCCCGCGCGGCCGCTGACTTTCGCTTTCTTTCGGGGTTTTCGGGGTCTTGACAATCGGCGCGCGACCCCTATCGGTAACACCATTGTTCGGGCAGTTGTTCACTTAAGTCACACGGTTCACGCCATTATCGCGTCGACCTGCGAGCTTAATGCCCGTTCACCTGGAGTTTCGTGATGGGCTGCCGTCCCATCCGGCACGAAATCTCTTTTTCATTCGCTGTTTACATATCACCATTGCGTGGCTACTCTCGTGGGAGCGCTCCCGAACAGAGCGCTACCGCACTCCCTGGCCCCAGCGGCCCGCCTGCCCCCGACCGCTCCGTCGCCCGACCGGGATCCCCGCCATTGTATGGGAGCGCTCCCGGAACCGGGTCGGCCCCGCCGGAGAAAAGCCATGCCCCGCTCCCCGCCATTCCCACGGCCATGCCTCGGATTCCCCGCAGTCGTCGCGTCCCGCGCGACACCATCTTTCCTTTCCCTACGGATCACCCCCCTCCGCAAGGAAGAAGCAGAAGATGAGAAGAATCCACAGTGCCGTGACACCCGGACCGTCGCGCGCACGCAGAGGGCCGGCCGCCCTGTCCGCCCTTGTGGTGGGCACCGCTCTGGCCGTCGTCCCCGCCTCTCCCGCCAGCGCCGAAGCCGGCTGTGCCGTCGACTACACGGTCGATGACTGGGGCTCGGGCTTCACCGCGAACGTCGAGATCACCAACCTGGGCGACCCGGTCGACGACTGGACCCTGGAGTGGTCCTTCCCCGGCAACCAGCAGATCAGCAACCTGTGGGGCGGCACCCACACCCAGAGCGGGGCCAACGTCTCCGTCTCCGACGCCGGGTACAACGCCGCCATCGCCACCGACGGCTCGGTGTCCTTCGGGTTCAACGCCAACTACAGCGGCTCGAACGCGGCCCCGCTCGCGTTCGAGCTCAACGGCGTCCTGTGCGACGGCGCGGTCGACCCCGACCCGGACCCCGACCCCGATCCGGATCCGGACCCCGACCCCTCCGGCCGCGTGGACAACCCCTACGTCGGGGCCGACGTCTACGTGAACCCCGTCTGGTCGGCGAACGCCGCGGCCGAGCCCGGCGGTGAGGCGGTGGCGAACGAGCCCACCGGCGTGTGGCTCGACCGCATCGGCGCCATCGAGGGCAACGACAGCCCCACCACCGGCTCCATGGGCCTGCGCGACCACCTGGACGAGGCCCTGGAGCAGGCGGCCGGCGAGCCCTTGGTGTTCCAGGTCGTCATCTACAACCTGCCCGGCCGCGACTGCGCCGCCCTGGCCTCCAACGGCGAGCTCGAACCCCACGAGATCGACCGCTACAAGAACGAGTACATCGACCCGATCGCCGACATCCTCGCCGACTACGAGGACACCGAGCTGCGCATCGTGACCACGGTGGAGATCGACTCGCTGCCCAACCTGGTCACCAACGTCACCCCGCGGCCCACCGCCACCCCCGAGTGCGACGAGATGCTGGCCAACGGCAACTACGTCGAGGGCGTCGGCTACGCCCTGGCGACCCTGGGCGCCATCGACAACGTCTACAACTACGTGGACGCCGGCCACCACGGCTGGATCGGCTGGGACGACAACTTCGGAGCCTCCGCCCAGATCTTCTACCAGGCCGCCAACGCCGCCGGGGCCACCCCCGACGACGTGCACGGCTTCATCGCCAACACCGCCAACTACTCGGCCCTGAAGGAGGACCACTTCTCCGTCGACCAGACCATCGGCGGCGTCCCGGTCCGCCAGTCCGACTGGGTCGACTGGAACCGCTACGTCGATGAACTGGGCTTCGCCCAGGCGCTGCGCCAGGAGCTGGTCTCCCAGGGCTTCCCGTCCGACATCGGGATGCTCATCGACACCTCCCGCAACGGCTGGGGCGGTCCCGACCGGCCCACCGGCCCGGGCCCCGAGACCGACGTGAACGCCTACGTGGACGGCGGCCGCTACGACCGGCGCCTCAACCCGGGCAACTGGTGCAACCAGGCCGGGGCCGGACTGGGCGAGCGCCCGCAGGCCGCGCCCGAGGCCGGGATCGACGCCTACGTGTGGATGAAGCCGCCGGGCGAGTCCGACGGCTCCAGCGAGTTCATCGAGAACCCCGAGGGCAAGGGCTTCGACCGGATGTGCGACCCCACCTACGAGGGCAACGTGCGCAACGGCAACAGCATGAGCGGGGCGCTGCCCGACGCCCCCATCTCCGGGCACTGGTTCTCCGCCCAGTTCCAGGAGCTGCTGGACAACGCCTACCCGCCGCTCGACTGACCGGAGGCGGCCACCGGCCCCGCGGCCGGTGACCGCCCCTCCCGACTCCGGCGGCCCCCGGGCGCTTCCGAGCGGACGCACCGCCCGGGCCGCCGGCCCCCACCCGGTCCCCTCCGCCTCTCGGGGACCGGACGCCGGGCGGGGATCCCGGAACGATCCCCGCCCGGCCCCACACCACCCGAACCCCCCTCTCGGTCCCGCCGCGTGCGGGTGGCGTGGCTCCGCCATGCCCGCCCGCCCCCGGGCCCGGTGAGGGGGATCCACCCAGGAGACGCACGTGCACACCCCCCGCACGCGCCGCCGATGGCGCAGACCCCTCTCCCTCCTCGCGGCCACCTCGCTGGCGGCCGCCCTGCTGCCGGCCTCGGCCGCGCACGCCGCCCCGCTCTGCACGGTCGACTACACCGTCACCAACGACTGGGGCAGCGGCTTCACCGCCGACGTCACCCTCACCAACCACGGCCCCGAGGTCTCCCCCTGGAGCCTGGGCTGGGACTTCCCCGGAAGCCAGCAGGTCACCAACGCCTGGAACGCCACGGCCACCCAGTCCGGCGCCTCGGTCACCGCCACCGCCCCCGCCTGGTCGCCCGGGCTGGCCACCGGCCAGAGCGCCTCCTTCGGCTTCCAGGGCACCGGCTCCGGGGCCGCCCCCACCGAGTTCACCCTCAACGGGACCTCCTGCGAGGACGGCGGCGAGGAGCCCGGACCGGAGGACGGCGAGATCGTCGTCTCCCCGGCGAGCGTCGCCGTGGACCCGGGCGGCACGGCCTCCTTCGACGTCCACCTGTCCGCCGCCCCCGAGGACGACGTGGCGGTGACCGTCGAGCGCACCTCCGGCTCCGACACCCTCTCCCTCACCGCCGGGAGCGCGCTCACCTTCACCGCGGACGACTGGGGCGAGGCCCAGGAGGTCACCGTGGCCTCCTCCGGGGACGGTGAGGGCGAACCCGCCCAGGCCGTGTTCACCGTGGCCGCCGAGGGCTACGACCCCGTGACCGTCACCGTGCGGGAGCGCTCCGGCGCCACCAACGCCTACGAGGCCGAGTTCCTCGAGCAGTACGAGAAGATCAAGGACCCGGCCAACGGGTACTTCCGGGAGTTCGACGGACTGCTGGTCCCGTACCACTCCGTGGAGACCCTGATCGTGGAGGCGCCCGACCACGGGCACGCCACCACCTCCGAGGCGTACAGCTACTACCTGTGGCTGGAGGCCACCTACGGCCGCGTCACCGGCGACTGGGAGCCCTTCAACGCCGCGTGGGCGTCCATGGAGGCGTTCATCATCCCGGGCACCGCCGACCAGCCCACCAACGCCTCCTACGACCCGTCCTCGCCCGCCACCTACATCGCCGAGTCCACCGACCCCGCGGACTACCCGATGCCCCTGGACCAGGGCGTCCAGGTCGGACAGGACCCGCTGGCCGACGAGCTGAGCAGCACCTACGGGACCGACGAGGTCTACGGCATGCACTGGCTGCTGGACGTCGACAACACCTACGGGTTCGGGTTCTGCGGCGACGGCACCGACGACGCCCCCGCCTACATCAACACGTTCCAGCGCGGCTCCAACGAGTCCGTCTGGGAGACCGTCCCGCACCCCTCCTGCGACACGTTCGAGCACGGCGGCACCAACGGGTACCTGGACCTGTTCACCGACGACTCCAACTACTCGGAGCAGTGGCGCTACACCAACGCCCCCGACGCCGACGCGCGCGCCGTCCAGGTCGCCTACCAGGCGCACACCTGGGCGAGCGAGCAGGGCAACGAGGGCGCCATCGCCGACAGCGTCGCCGACGCCGCCCGCATGGGCGACTACCTGCGGTATGCCATGTTCGACAAGTACTTCAAGGAGGTCGGTGACTGCGTCGGGCCCCAGGCCTGCGCCCCCGGCAGCGGCAGGGAGTCCGCGCACTACCTGATGTCCTGGTACTACGCCTGGGGCGGCGCCCTGGGCAGCGCCCAGTACCCCTGGGCCTGGCGCATCGGCGGCTCCTCCGCCCACCAGGGCTACCAGAACGTCATGGCCGCCTACGCCCTCTCCGAGGTCGACGCCCTCACCCCCGAGTCGCCCACCGGCGCCGACGACTGGGGCACCAGCCTCGACCGGCAGCTGGAGTTCCTCCAGTGGCTCCAGTCCGCCGACGGCGGCATCGCCGGCGGCGCCACCAACAGCTGGGAGGGCGACTACGGGCAGCCGCCCGCGGGCACCCCGACCTTCTACGGGATGTTCTACGACGAGAAGCCCGTCTGGCACGACCCGCCGTCGAACCGGTGGTTCGGGTTCCAGGTCTGGGACATGGAGCGCGTCGCCGAGTACCACCGCATCACCGGCGACGAGCGCGCCGGGGAGATCCTCGACGCCTGGGTGCCCTGGGCCATCGCCAACACCACGGTCGGCGCCGACGGCGAGTTCGCCATCCCCGCCGACATGGAGTGGAGCGGCGCCCCCGACACCTGGACCGGCACCTCCACCGGCAACCCCGGCCTGCGGGTCGAGGTGGTCTCCCACAACCAGGACGTCGGCATCGCCGCCGGGCTGGCCAAGACCCTCATGCACTACGCCGCCGCCACCGGCGACGCGCAGGCGCGCGAGGTCGCCGAGGGCCTGCTGGAGGCGCTGCTGCACCACCAGGACGACCTGGGCGTGGCGGTGCCCGAGGTGCGGGCCGACTACCAGCGGTTCGACGACCCGTACGACTCGCCCGACGGCGGGGTGTACGTCCCCGACGGCTGGACCGGCACCATGCCCAACGGCGACGTGATCGACTCCGACTCCACGTTCGCGTCCATCCGGTCCTTCTACGAGGACGACCCCGACTGGCCCGAGGTCCAGGCCTACCTGGACGGCGGCCCGGCGCCCGAGTTCACCTACCACCGCTTCTGGGCGCAGGTGGACGTGGCGACCGCGCTGGCGGTGCACGGGGAGCTGTTCGGCTGACCCTCCCGTCCCGCTGATCCGTCCCACCGACCCCCGCGGCGGCCGTTCGACGGCGGCCGCCGCGGGACCACACGGGGGAGGGGCCGGGTCCGGCCCCGGTCCCTCCCCGCCCCCGACCCCCTCCGAAGAGTTCCCGCCGCCCCGAGGAGCGACCGATGAAGACGACCACGCGGCGCCGCACGGCGAGGTTCCTCGCCCCGGTGTTCGCACTGGCCCTGGCCCTGTCGGCCGGGTCCCCTGCCCAGGCCGAGGACCCGTCCCTGCGCGACCTCGCCGACCAGCACGGTCTGCGCATGGGTGTGGCGGTCTCCGCCCACCTGCTCGACAACGCCCGCTACGCCGAGATCGCCGCAGAGCAGTACAACTCCGTCACCCACGAGAACGAGCTGAAGTGGGAGACCGTCCAGCCCAGCCGCGGACAGTTCAACTGGACCGGCGGCGACCGCCTGGTGGACTTCGCCCGGGCCAACGGCCAGGACGTCTACGGCCACACCCTGGTCTGGCACAGCCAGCTGCCGTCCTGGGTGGCCGACGGCGGGTTCAGCGCCCCCGAGCTGGAGGGGGTGATGGAGGAGCACATCTCCACGGTCGTCGACCGCTACGCCGACGACATCAGCCACTGGGACGTGGTCAACGAGGCGTTCAACGAGGACGGGAGCTTCAGGGACACGGTGTTCTACCGGACCCTGGGCGAGGACTACATCGCCACGTCCCTGGAGATGGCTCACGCGGCCGACCCCGACGCGCGGCTGTTCATCAACGACTACAACGTCGAGGGGATCAACGCCAAGAGCGACGCCCTCTACGAGCTGGCGTCCTCCCTGCTCGACCGGGGAGTGCCCCTGCACGGCGTGGGCCTGCAGTCGCACCTCATCGTCGGACAGGTGCCGTCCAGTATGCAGGCCAACATCCAGCGGTTCGCGGACCTGGGCCTGGAAGTGGTCGTCACCGAACTGGACATCCGCACGAACACCCCGGCCTCGGAGCAGCAACTCCAGGCGCAGGCCGCCGACTACACGCGCGTGTTCCAGGCCTGCATGGCCGTGGACGGCTGCGGCGGCGTCACCGTGTGGGGCGTGGGCGACGCCAACTCCTGGATCCCGGACGTGTTCCCCGGGCAGGGCGACGCACTGCCCTACGACCACCAGTACCAGCCCAAGCCCGCCTACTGGGCGATGCACGAGGCCCTGGGCGGCGACGGGGGCCCCGGGCCGGGGCCCGGCCCCGGTGACGGGGACTGCTCGGTGACCTACACCGTGGTCAACCGGTGGAACCAGGGCGCCGTCATCGACGTGACCGTACGCAACACCGGGTCCGCGGCCGTGGACGGCTGGAGCCTGGCCTGGACCCGGCCCGCCGGCCAGCAGATCACCTCGGCCTGGAACGCCACCGTCACACAGGACGGGAGCGCGGTCACCGCCGAGGGCGTGTCGTGGAACCGGACGCTGCCGCCCGGCGGCAGCGTGACGTTCGGGTTCCAGATCGCACACCAGGGACAGGTGGACGCACCGAGCGGGTTCGAGCTCAACGGCGCCGCCTGCGACTGACCGGCCCCCCGACCCCCGGGGCCCCGCCCCCCACCACGGGCGCCCCGGGCCCGGCGCCCCGGGGGCCGGACCTCCTCCACCCGGCCCCCGGGGACCCACCCCCCGACTCCGCCCCCAGACCCCCCGGAGAACCCCATGCGACCGTCCCCGCCGACCGCGCGCCCCCGGGCCGCACTCGCCCTCGCCCTGGGCACGGCACTGACACTGACCCTCTCCCTGGTCCTCGCCCTGCTCGCCCTCGCGCCGTCCGCCGCCCGCGCCGACACCGGCTTCCGGGTCGAGGACGGGCGCCTCGTCGACGCAGCCGGGAACGACTTCCTGATCCGCGGCGTGAGCCACGCCCACACCTGGTACCTCCAGGAGACGGGCTCCTTCGCCGACATCAAGGAACTGGGGGCCAACACCGTCCGCGTCGTCCTGAGCAGCGGACAGCGCTGGACCGAGAACGGGCCCGCCGACGTGGCCGACGTGGTCTCGCTGTGCAAGGCCAACCGCCTGATCTGCATGCTCGAGGTCCACGACACCACCGGCTACGGCGAGCAGTCCGGGGCCGCCACCCTCGACCAGGCCGTCGACTACTGGCTGCGCGTCCAGGACGTGCTGGAGGGCGAGGAGGACCACGTCCTCGTCAACATCGGCAACGAGCCCTACGGCAACAACGACGCCGTCAACCAGGGCTGGGCCGACGACACCATCGCCGCCGTCGGGCGGCTGCGCGACGCCGGGTTCGAGCACACCCTCGTCGTGGACGCGCCCAACTGGGGCCAGGACTGGCAGGGCATCATGCGGCGCGACGCGCCGCTGGTGGCGGCCGCCGACGACAACACCGTCTTCTCGATCCACATGTACGGCGTGTACCAGCAGGAGTCCACGGTCGTCTCCTACCTGGAGCACTTCGCGAACGCGGGGCTGCCGCTGATCGTCGGCGAGTTCGGCCACGACCACAGCGACGGCGACCCCGACGAGGACGCGATCATGGAGCACACCCGGCGGCTGGGGCTCGGCTACATCGGCTGGTCGTGGAGCGGCAACGGCGGGGGAGTGGAGTACCTCGACATGGTCGAGGGCTTCGACCCCGAGCGGATCACCCCCTGGGGCGAGCGGATCTTCCACGGGCCCGACGGCATCGGCGAGACGTCGGTGGAGGCGCCCGTGTACGGCGGGGGCGGCGAGCCCACCGACCCGCCCACGGACCCGCCGACCGACCCGCCCACGGACCCCGAGGGCGAGTGCACGGCGGAGTTCCGGATCACCAACGAGTGGCAGGGAGGGTTCCAGGCCGAGGTGGAGGTCACGGCGCACACCGCCCTCACCGGCTGGACCGTCACCTGGACCGCGCCGTCCGGACAGAGCGTGTCCCAGGCGTGGAACACCGACCTCACCGCCTCCGGCGGCACCGTGACCGCCCGCAACGCCTCCTACAACGGCGGCCTCGCCGCGGGCGCCGCCACCACCTTCGGACTCATCGGGAACGGCCCCGCCGTCGTCCCCGATCCGACGTGCGCCGCGGCCTGAGCGGCCGCGCCGCCCCCGGCCGGGTGCCCGCCCGGCCGGGTCCCCCACCTGAAAGGAAGAACACCGCAGTGGAAAGGACCCGTATCCGCAACCTGCTGACCGCAGGGGTGGCGCTCGGAGCGCTCGCCGTCGGCTACTCGGTGGTGGTCGCGCCCGAGCCGGCCCAGGCGCACGGCGCGTTCACCTACCCCGCCTCCCGCACCTACGCCTGCTTCCAGGACGCCACCGGCGGAAGCTCCGGCGGTGCCCTGGACCCGACCAACCCGGCCTGTGAGGACGCGCTCGCCGAGGGCGGCGACTACCCGTTCTGGAACTGGTTCGGCAACCTGATCAGCAACTCCGACGGGCGGCACCGCGAGTTCGTCGCCGACGGCGAGCTGTGCGGGCCGACCCCGCAGTTCAGCGCGTTCAACGCCGCCCGCGACGACTGGCCGGCCACGCAGTTGCAGGCCAACACGACCGTGGAGTTCCTCCACAACGCCTGGGCCCCGCACCCGGGCACGTTCTTCACCTACGTCACCAAGGCGGGCTGGGACCCGAACCAGCCGCTGACCTGGGACGACCTGGAACTCATCGACACGGCCGTCAACCCGCCGCTGCGCAGCGGCGGCGAGGCCGGGGCCGAGTACTACTGGGACGTGGACCTGCCCGACCGGTCGGGACGCCACGTCGTGTACTCGGTGTGGGAGCGCTCGGACAGCCCGGAGGCGTTCTACAACTGCTCCGACGTGGTGTTCAGCGGCGGCGGGGACCCCGGTCCCACCGACCCGCCGGACCCGACCGACCCGCCCGAGCCCACGGACCCGCCCGAGCCGACGCCGGAGCCGACGGACCCGCCCGAGGGCGAGTACTGCACGGCCGAGTACCGGATCCTCAACGAGTGGTCCGGCGGCTTCCAGGCGGAGGTCGAGCTGACCGCCGGCGAGGAGGGCGTCGACGGCTGGATGGTGGACTGGGTGTTCGCCAACGGCCAGACCGTCTCCAGCCTGTGGAACGGCACGGTCGTGAACCACGGGTCGCACCACGAGGTGCGCAACCTGCCGCACAACAGCCTGTTGGAGCCGGGCGAGAGCACCACGTTCGGGTTCACGGCGAACCACCCGGGCGGCGTGAACATCGTCCCCCTCCCGGACTGCGGTCCCGACTCCTGACCCCCGACCCCTGACCACCGAGACCCGCAGGGCCCGGACCGCCGCAGCGGTCCGGGCCCTGCCCGGTGCGGAGGCCGGACGCCGCACCCGTGGCGGGCCGCGCCCGCCGACGGCTCAGAAGCCCCCGCCGCCCCCGCCGTCACCCCCTCCGCCCCCGCCGTCCCCTCCGCCGTCGCCGCCCCAGCCGCTCTCGCGGTCGCCGTGGTGCGCGCCCGCGAAGTTGAAACCGCCCCCGTCGCCGCTGCCGCCCCCGCCGCCTCTGCGCCGGGGGGCCGGGGCCGTCTCGTACATGCGCAGGTCCCGCCACTGGGGCAGTCCGCCCTCGCCGAACAGGGCGCAGGCCGTGACCACGGAGCCGGGGTCGCGGACGTCCCACCTGAAGCTGCGCCCGGGGTCCAGCGCGGCGTGCTCGCGGCGGGCGCGGCGCAGCCGGGCCGCCCCGGCCCGGCTGACGTACCGGCCGCCGGCGGTGAGGACCGCGCCCAGCGTGGTGGCGGCGACGAGGACCAGCGAGGCCTCCAGCAGGCTCCCGGTCGCCTCCTCCGGGAGGTTCATGACCGCCGCGACGGCCACGGGCACGGAGAGGAAGGCGAACACGCAGGGCCAGACCTTCAGGAGGCGCTGCCACCTCTGCCACAGGTGGCCGCGCCGCCGCAGGCTCCGCTCCATGCGCTCCAGGACGGCGGCGACGGCCGCGTCGTCGACGAGGAGCCCGAGGAGGTGGCGGGAGGGCACACGGCGCAGCGCCTCCAGGACCGCGGCGTCGAGCGGGTGGCCGGGGGCATCGGCCGCCTCAGAGAAGCGCAGTCCCGCGTCCCCGGGGCCCTCGGCCGCGGACGGCCCGACGGCGACGCGTCCCGAGGCGAGCAGCGCGGTGACCGCCGTGGCGACGGCCCGCGAACGGCCCCGGAGGAGGGCGAGCTCGCGCGCGTCCAAATCGGGGGAGAGGCAGCGGTTCCGGGGGACGGCGACCAGGCCCCGGTACAGGCCGAGGACGGTGAGGACGAGGGTGGCGACGATGACGGGCAGACCGGGGGACACGGGGGACCTCCGCAACGCGGGGAACGTCGGTGGAGGCGGGACAGGGCCTGCCCCGTATGTTCCCCGTCCGCGCTTCCCGCACCGGACCCCGGCCGCGGAGAATCGGAACCGTCCGCGGGCGGCCCGGCACAGGCGCCCGAGAAGCAGAGAGGCATCCGATGAAGGTCTTCTACGACACCGAGTTCGTCGAACGCGGCCCGGACCACCCGATCCACTTCGTGTCCATCGGGATGGTCGCCGAGGACGGCCGCGAGCTGTACGCGGTCAACGCCGACATGGAACAGGAGCTGGTGCGCACCCACCCCTGGGTCGACGAGAACGTCTGGCCCCACCTGCCCCTGACCGGTCCCGCCGGCGGAACCCGGGACGCCTCCCGCGAGCGCCTGGACACGGACCACCCCGACGTGCGCCCCCGCGCCGCGATCGCCCGCCTCGTCGCCGGGTTCCTCGACGCGACCCCCGACGTGGAGCTGTGGGCCTGGTACGGCTCCTACGACCACGTGGTGCTGGCCCAGCTCTTCGGCTCCATGGTCCGGTTCCCCGAGCGTGCGGCGAGGTGGACGAACGACCTCCGGCAGGAGGCCGCCCGGCTCGGGGACCCGCGGCTGCCCGAGCAGTCCGGCGGCGAGCACCACGCTCTGGCCGACGCCCGGCACAACCTGGTCCGCGCCCGGGCCCTCGGCCTCCTGGACCCGGATCAGCCCTTGAGGGCGTAGAAGTGCAGGGGGGAGTTCGGCGCGAACCCGATCCGCGGGTACATCGGCGCCCCCGCCGCCGTCGCGTGCAGGGTGGCGCGGACCAGCCCGGTCGCCCGCGCGCCCTCGTACAGGGCCTTGCGCGTCACCGCCTCCCCGTACCCCCGGCGCTCCCACTCCGGGGCGGTGGCGACCAGCACCACGAAGAGGCGCCCGTCCGTCTCCACCGCCCCCGCGCAGGTCACCGGGACACCGTCCCGCAGCCCCAGGTAGGCGTACACCCCGTCCTTCCACAGCGCCGACCCGAGCAGCCCGTCCCGGCCGTCCTCCAGCGGGAAC
Organism: Nocardiopsis sp. NPDC006139; assembly: GCF_040614155.1. NCBI lineage: Bacteria > Bacillati > Actinomycetota > Actinomycetes > Streptosporangiales > Nocardiopsidaceae > Nocardiopsis > Nocardiopsis sp. NPDC006139. The sequence continues at coordinate 122,070 of NZ_JBEXTT010000022.1, read as the reverse complement.
CCGTAGGCCCGCGAGTTCAGGTCCGCGTACGCCCGCAGGTGCTCCTCGGTGCCCACCCGGACGAACTCCAGCTCGGGGTGGGACGGCGCGGGCAGCGACGGCAGGTCCCCGGCCATCCCGGTCCCCGGGAAGGCGAACTCCAGCCCCGCCCGTTCGACGGCGTCCCGCAGCCCGGCGCGCGCCTGCTCGGACAGCAGGTCCTCGAAGAGCCACAGGAACCCCGGGCGCCGCTTCGCGCGCATGACGCCGGCCGCCCGCGCCAGCCGCTCGTCGAGCAGCCCCGGGTCCGCGTCGACCTCGGTCAGCGTCACACAGTTCCAGAACGCGAACCGGCTGTCGGCCCAGCGGACCGCCACACCCGGCAGGTCGCGCACGTCGGCCCCCGGATCGCGGTCGAGCACCAGCGCGCGCCACCCCGCGGTGAGCTGCTCCATCGACTCGACCGACTCCGCACGACCCGCCATCCCGGCTCCTGACACTTCGAGGGCATTCCGTGGAACACGATCGCGCGGGGAGGGAGGGTTACCGGCCGGTTCCGCCGATCCGTGACCCGGCGCGCCGGAGGACCCGGGACGGCCGACCGGGGGCATGAAAAAAGGAGGGGGCCTCAAGGACGCTTCCCTCCACTCTCAATGTATAGCGCACCTCCGGCCTTGCGGCAAGACCCCCCTCATGCCCCACAATCGACCTTCGTGACGACACGCCATGTTCCGGGGGACCACGTGAATCCGCAGGCCACGAGCCTTTTCGAGCTGCCAGAGAACCTGGCGGCCAAAGCCGATCCGGTGCTCATCGCCGACGACGAGCGCCACTTCGCCGACATCACGCGCAGCCTGGCCGAGACCATCGCCGACCTGTCCGCCCGCCTGGACGCCGTGCGCCTCGCGCCCGGCGGCAAGGGCCGCATGGTGATGGACCGGGACATGGAGGTCCACCGCCTCTCCAACCGGCTGCGCACCCTGCGCCGCTTCGGCCTGGACCTGTGCCTGGGCAAGGTCGTCCCCGCCGACGGCACCGAGCCCGTCTACATCGGCCGCCTCGGCCTCGCCGACCCGGACGGCCGCCGGCTGCTGCTGGACTGGCGCTCGCCCGCCGCCGAGCCCTTCTTCGCCGCCACCCACGCCGACCCGCGAGGTCTGGAGAGCCGCCGCCGCTACCGCTGGACCCGCGGCCGGGTCACCGACTACTGGGACGAGGTGTTCACCGAGGAGGGGCTGGAGGGGCACCACGCCGCGCTCGACGACCAGTCCGCGTTCATCGCCAGCCTGGGCGCCACCCGCTCGTCCCGGATGCGCGACGTCCTGGGCACCATCCAGGCCGACCAGGACGCCATCATCCGGGCCGGGTCCGCCGGGGCCCTGGTCGTCGACGGCGGCCCGGGCACCGGCAAGACCGTCGTCGCCCTGCACCGCACCGCCCACCTGCTGTACTCCGACCCGCGCCTGGGGCACCGGCGCGGCGGCGTGCTGCTGGTGGGCCCGCACCGGCCCTACCTGTCCTACGTCGGCGACGTCCTGCCCAGCCTGGGCGAGGAGGGCGTGCAGACCTGCACCATCGCCGATCTCGTCCCCGAGGGCGGCGCGGTGGCCGGGGAGAAGGACCCGGAGGTGGCCCGGCTCAAGGAGTCGGCGCGGCTCGTGGACGCGATCGAGCCCGCCGTCCGGTTCTACGAGAGGCCGCCCGGGGAGGGCCTGGACATCAGGACGCCGTGGGCGCAGGTCCGCCTCACCGCGCAGGACTGGGCGGAGGCGTTCGACGCCGTCGAGCCCGGCACCCCGCACAACGAGGGGCGCGAGCCGATCTTCGACGCCCTGGTCGCGATCCTGCTGGACAAGCACGACCGGGACGAGGAGGGGGTCTCCCCGGAGATGCTGCGCCGCGTGCTCCAGCGCGACCGGGAGCTGATGACGGCGCTGTACCGGGCGTGGCCGCTGCTGGAGTACACCGACATCGTCGGCGACCTGTGGTCCGTGCCCGCCTACCTGCGCATGTGCGCCCCGTGGCTGGAGGCGGACGAGGTGCGGGCGCTCCAGCGCGCGGACGCCCAGGCCTGGACGGTGTCCGACCTGCCGTTTCTGGACGCCGCCCGGCTGCGCCTGGGAGACCCCGGGGCGTCCCGGATCCAGCGCGGCCAGCGGGCGGCGGAGGCCGCCCAGCGCGAGCGCATGTCGACCGTCATCGACGACCTGGTCGCCGCGGACGACGACGGCGAGGGCGTGGTGACGATGCTGCTCCTGGGGGACATGCAGAACAGCCTGGTGGACGACTCCGTCCTGCCGACCGCCGACCGGGACGCCCTGGCCGGGCCGTTCGCGCACATCGTGGTGGACGAGGCCCAGGAGCTGACGGACGCCCAGTGGCGGATGCTGCTGCTGCGCTGCCCCTCGCGCAGCTTCACGATCGTGGGCGACCGCGCCCAGGCCCGGCACGGGTTCACGGAGTCGTGGCGGGAGCGTCTGGAGCGCGTCGGCCTGGACCGGGTGGAGATGGCCTCGCTGAGCATCAACTACCGGACGCCGGAAGAGGTCATGGCCGCCGCGGAGCCGGTCATCCGCGAGGCCCTGCCGGACGCGAACGTGCCGACGTCCATCCGCAGCTCGGGCGTGCCGGTGGCGTACGGGGCCCTCGCCGAACTGGACGCGCGGCTCGAGGAGTGGGAGGCGCGGAACCCGGAGGGCGTCGCCTGCGTGATCGGTGACGCGGCGTTCCAGGCCGCCTTCCCGGAACGCCCGCGGGTGCGGTCCCTGACCCCGGAGCTGGCCAAGGGCCTGGAGTTCGACCTGGTGGTGCTCGTGGACCCGGACGGGTTCGGCGAGGGCGTCGCGGGGGCGGTCGACCGGTACGTGGCCATGACCCGCGCCACCCGGGAACTGGTCGTCCTCACCGGCCCCTGACCCGGGGCCGACGGACCCCGGGTCAGGCGGGGGAGGGGCGCAGCAGCACGAACGGGTTCCCGTCGGGGTCGGCGCAGGCGGACAGCCGGCCGACCCCGGGGGCGTCGTCGGGCGCCATGTCCACCCGGCCGCCGGTCTCGGGGACCAGGGCGGCGGTGGCGTCCACGTCCTCGACCTGGAACACGGGGTGCCAGTCCCCGCCGCCCACGGACTCCGCCGTGCCGGGGTCGACCTGCGCGATGCCGCTGTGCGCGCGGTCCTCGTCCAGGCCCTCGGGCCTGACGGTCAGGTAGGTGCCCCCGCCGGGCAGCTCGAAGGGGCCGAACTCCCAGGGGAAGAGCCCGCCGTAGAACCTCCGGGCGCCCTCGGCGTCCGGGGTCCACAGCTCGGCCCAGACGAGGGTCCCGGGCTCGTCCACGGTCTCCATGCCGGGGAAGGAGAGCGGCTGCCAGAGGGCGAACCGCACCCCCTGCGGGTCGGTGCACTGCGCCATCACGCCCATGCCCATGACGTCCATCGGGGGGAGGTCGACCGTGCCGCCCAGCTCGGCGACGCCCCGGACGTACTCCTCGGCGTCGGGGGCCTGGAAGTAGAGCGTCCAGGAGGGCCGCTGCCCCTCCTCCATGAGCGGCCCGGCCCCGCCCACGGTCCGCCCGCCGGACTTCAGGAGCAGGTAGCCGCCGGTGTCCGGGCCCGCGGACTCGGCCTCCCAGCCGAACAGGCCGCGGTAGAAGGCCAGGGACCTGTCGAGGTCGGAGGCGCTCAGCTCGATCCAGCAGGGGGAGCCGGGGCGGTAGTCGGTCGTGATCATGGCGGTGGCCTCCGGTGGTCGGGTGCGTTGCGCGGTGCCATCTGCGAGTCTCACCCGGACCGGCCACAAGGCGGGGGAGGTCGGCGGCAAAGTTCGCACAATCCCGGGGAGGGCTCCCCCGCGGCCGTGCACCGTCGCGGCCTCGGGGCCCACGGGCCCGTCCGGTACCGGCAGGTCGGTCCTGCCGCCCTCCTGGATCCCCGTCTCACGCCGTGACCGTGCGCCGCCATCCTGACGGCCGGGGAGGACACGGTCCGCCGCAGGCCCCGCGCCGTTCCGCCGGGACCGGGGGCGGAGCGGGGGTCAGCGCCGGTAGAGGGCGAACAGCGGTTTCAGCCACAGGAGCTCGCCCGGCCGGTGGTCCCGCGCGGGGCGCAGCCGGGCGGCGACCTCGGGGGCCTGCTCACGCAGGTAGCGGCGCCCCTTGCGGGCGTGGAAGGTGGTGGAGGCGATCTTGACGACGGGGAAGGAGTCGATCATGGGGAGGGTGAGGGCGATGTTCTCCCAGGTGCTGGTGGCCTTCTCCTCCAGGAGGACGTCGCCGGGGTCCACGCCGAGGCGCCCGACGGCGTAGTCGGCCATGACGGCGGCCTCGGAGCGCCCGGCCCGGGGGCGGCGGGGACTGGTGCCGGTGAAGACCAGGACGCTGCGCCCGGCGCGGGGGTCGCGCGAACGCAGGGCGATCCGCGTGCGGTAGCGCTGCACCAGGCCGGGGCGGTCGCCGCGCCGGCTGGGGAAGCCCAGGACGACGATCGCCTCGTCGGCGCCGGGGGGGACGGGGGGAGCGGCGGCCGGGTAGTCCTGCCGGGAGACCCGCCACAGGGTCCATTCGCTCCAGAGGAGGACGGCCCCGGCGGCGGCCGCGGCACCGAGCAGCAGGCGTGTGCGGTTCATGGGAGGAAACCTACCGGCGCCGCCCGGGCCGTCGGCTCAGCCCTGCGCGTTCGCCTTCCACTCCTCGGCGAGGAGGCCGAACAGCACCTGGTCCAGGAACTCGCCCAGGACCCAGGACGAGGAGCGCAGCACGCCCTCGCGGACGAAGCCGTTCTTCTCGGCGGCGCGCATCATCGCGAAGTTGTCCTCCAGCGTTTCGATCTGGAGGCGGTGCAGGCCGCGGACGGCGAAGCCGTAGTGGCAGAGCACCGCGACCACGTCGGTGCCGTAGCCCCTGCCGCGGGCGGAGGGGCGCAGGCCCATCCCCAGGTGCGCGGAACGGCTGTGGCCGTCGATGCCCCACAGGGTGGCGGTGCCGAGCAGTTCGCCGCCGTCCAGGTCCACGACGGAGAACGTGGCCGTGTCCCGCGCGGTGTCGTCCACGTTGACCAGGGAGTGCTTGGAGCCGGGCATGACGGGGCGCCAGGGGCTGCCCTGGACCCGCGAGTGGATGACCACGTCGTCGTAGAGTTCGGCCTGGAGGACCGGGTTGTCGTCCTCGTGTCGGGCCCGCAGCCCGACCTTGGTGCCTGTGAGCATGGGGGACTTCCTACCGGAGCGCCTCGGGTGGTCGCAACCGTATTAGCCCTCTGTGTCCTTTTCGGGTGGCGCCGCGTCCGCCCTCCCGCGCCGGGCGCCGGTCACGTCACCTTTGCCCTGACGTTCTCCTACCTTGGCGCCGAACCGGGCAGTGGCATCCGACCGGCAACGAAAACGGGAGGCATCATGATCGCGAAGCTGTCCGAACTCGGCGTCACCTCCGAGATGGCCTACGCCGCCGGCGTCGCCAGCATCGGCGCGTCCATCCTGAGCTGGGTCGTGTCCAAGAAGAAGGAGGACGCCGGCACCGACCGGGCGGACCGCTGGGGACTCTTCGTCGGCGAGTGGGCACCGACCTTCTTCGCCCTGGGCATCGCCCTGCGCCTCGAAGAGAACAAGTGACCATGGCACCTGTTCCCGGGCGCGGCCCATCCTGACGGGCCGCGCCCCCGTGCGGGCGGGTCCCGGAACCGGAGCGGCTCAGATGATCCCGCGCTCCCAGCCCACCCGCACGGCGGCGGCGCGGTCGCCCACCCCGAGCTTCTTGTAGATGTGCAGCAGGTGCGTCTTGACCGTCGCCTCGCCGATCCCCAGGTGCCTGGCGACGGCACCGTTCGTGAGCCCTTCCGACACCAGCCGCAGCACGTGCACCTCCCGGTCCGTCAGCTCCGCCTCGTATCTGCGGCCCGCCAGCGCCGCGAGCGCCGCCGCGGTGAGCACCGGCCTCCCCGCCGCGACGTCGTGCACGGCGCGGACCAGCTCCGCGCGGCGCGCGTCCTTGAGCAGGAACCCGTCGGCGCCCGCCGTCATCGCCCGCCGCACGTCCCGGTCGGTGTCGTACGTCGTCAGCACCAGGATCCGGGGCCGGGCCGGGTCCCTCCCGCGCAGTTCGGCTATCGCCTCCACCCCGTCCCCACCGGGCATCCGGAGGTCCATCAGCACGACGTCCGGGTCGCTCGACCGCACCACCGCGACGGCCTCCCGCCCGTTCGCGGCCTCGCCGACGACCTCGATGCCCTCCTCGCCGCCCAGGATGCCGGCGAGCCCGTCCCGGACGATCGGGTGGTCGTCCGCCACCACGACACGCACCGCGCCCACCCCGCTCACACCGGTACCGCCGCGACCACCCGGCACCCCTGCCCCGCCCGGCTCTCGACCTCGAACGCCCCGCCCACGGCGGCGACCCGGCCGGCCATCCCCGCCAGCCCCTGCCCGCGTCCGCGCGCAGCGGCCGCGGCCGGATCGAACCCGTCCCCGTCGTCGGTCACCGTCAGCTCCACCCATCCCTCCCGTTCCCCGCGCCGCCCCAGCACGAGCCGCACCGTCGAGGCCCCGCTGTGCCGGGCCGCGTTCGCCAGCGACTCCTGCGCGACCCGCAGCAGCACGTCCCCGTGCCGGGCGGAGTCCGGCGCCCCCTCCACGTCCAGTTCCGCGACGATCTGGTGCGTGCGCGCCCAGTTCCTCGTGAGATCGTGCAGGGCCTCGGTCAGCGTGTGCCCGGACAGCTCCCGCGGCGCCAGCGCGCGCACCGCCCGGCGCGCCTCCACCAGGCAGTCCCTGGCCGCGGTCTCCGCCCGTTCGATCCGCTCCCCGGCCGGCGGGTCCACCGGGCCGATGGCCTCCAGCTGGCTGATCACCCCGATCAGCCCCTGCGCGACGGTGTCGTGGATCTCGCGGGACAGCCGGGCGCGCTCCTCGCCGATCCCCGCCTCACGCGCCTGTTCGAGGAGCCGGTGGTGCAGCGCCAGGTTCTCCTCGTGCACCGCGGCGAGTTCGAGCGCGACGCGCTCGCGCTCCGCCACCTGCCGCTCCCGCTCCCGGGCGAAGTGCAGCATGACCATGCCGATCCCCACGTTGACCGCGGCCAGCGCCAGGTACAGCCACGGCAGGTCGGACACCCCCGGAATGCCGCCGCCCTGGCCCACCGCGGTGACCAGCCCGGTCGCGACCGCGGCGACGACGACCTGGCGCCGGCGCAGGTACCGGTCCGCGTCCAGGTACCCGGCGAACGCGGCGATGCAGACGAACGGGTTGAGCAGGGACGCCACCAGCGTGACGGCGAGGTTCGCCGCCACCGCCGCGACCGCGAACCTTCCGCCCTGCGCGATCCGGTCCCCGTAACGGAGCTCGCCGAGGCGGGCCGCGAACAGCACAGCGGTGGGGACCAGCGACCAGGCGAACACCGCCGGTTCGATCACCGGGCCGGTGATCGCGGCACCGAAGAGCGCCGACACCACCGGGAGCGCCGAGGGGACCAGCCGGACCAGGGACGCCCACCTCGGAAGCGGGTCCCCGGGCCCGGCGCTGTCGCCGTGGCCCGTCGGGTCCGCCGCACCGACGGTACGTGACGCGGTGTTCATGGCAGCATTCTCCCCGCTCCCGGCGCCGCCCGGAAGCGCCCGCGGGTCCACCGATCGGTGGATGCCGCGGACGCCGATCGGCCGAACCCGGCGGGCGTTCCGGCTCCTAGCGTCGTGTGCATGACCCCTCACACGGCGGGCGCCGGGTCAGGCTCGGCGCGAACCCGCATCCACGGCCTCGACGCGCTGCGCGCGTTCGCCCTGCTGCTCGGCATCGTGCTGCACTCGCTCCTGCCCTTCGCGCCGGAGATGCCCTGGCTCGTCAACGACACCCGCACCTCGCCCGCCGCGTTCGTGGGCGTGTACGTGATCCACCTCTTCCGCATGGCGCTGTTCATGATGCTGGCCGGCTACCTCGGCCGCATGGTCCTGACGCGCCGTGGAAGCCGGGCCTACCTCCGGGACCGCACGGTTCGCATCCTCCTGCCGCTGTTGGCCTTCTGGCCGGTCTCGGTGTTCTCGCTCGGCGTCCTCGCCACCGTGGCCGCGGCGCAGGGCGGGGGAGCGGCCCCCGAACCCCCGCCGAGCGACGCGCCACTGGTGCTGCTCATGTTCACCCCGGGGCAGCTGTGGTTCCTGCTGGTCCTGTTCGAGGTCGTCCTGGTCGTCCTCGCCGCGCGGGCCGTCCTGCTGCGGCTGCTGGGCCCGGACCGTGCCGGGCGGTGGTCCGCCCGGATCGGCGCCCTGCTGGCCGCTCCGGGGGGCGTCCTGCTGGCGGCGGTGCCGTACGCCGCCGCGCTGCTGAGCCAGGGGACGGACCCCGCCCAGGGGATCAACGCGCCCGTGACGGTCCTGCCGGAGGCCGCGCCGCTGATCGGCTACCTCGGCGCCTTCCTGGCCGGCTGGTTCCTGCACGCCGCGCCGGGGTCGCTCGCCCGGCTGGCGCCGCGCTGGCCGCTGCTGCTGGCCGCGGCGGTCCTCGGCACGGTGTCCATGCTGCTGCCGGTCGCCGCGGACCTGCCGCTCGCGGTCGGGTCGGTGGTCGTGGCGCTCACCGGCCTGCTGTGGACCTACGGCCTCACCGCGCTCATGGTCAAGGTGTTCTCCCGGGAGCACCCGGCGATCCGGTACCTCGCGGACGCGTCGTACTGGATGTACCTGATGCATCTCCCGCTGCTGGTCGCCATCGAGATCCCGCTGGTCGGCCTGGACTGGCCGGTCGCGGCCAAGCTCCTGCTGAACTGGGTGGTGACGACGGCCCTGCTGCTCGGGAGCTACCAGCTGCTCGTCCGCCGCACCGTGCTGGGCCGCTGGCTGAACGGCCCGCGCCGGCGTCCCGCCGCCGTACTCCCGACGGGCTCCCGCGGTACGTGAACCGCCGCCCCCGAACGCGGATCACACCGGTCACGACGAACCCTCCGGCCGGCGTCGCCCCGGCCTCCCCGGGGCCTGCCGGAGGGGACACCGGGCGGATAGGATGCGGCGGATCGAGAGTGCACAGCGCCGTGAACCCCGTCTCCGGTTCCCGGAACGAGAACGGAGAAACGTGGCCAGCAGTTACGACTACCAGCTTCCGTTCCACATCAACCAGGTGTGGGACATGCTCCCCCACGCGGTGCAGCGCACCAGGGGGTCCTCGACCCGGGGCAACCCGATGCCCGGCGGCGGTTACCGGTACACGTTCTCCACCGACTTCAACCTGGTCAGCTACGGGCACAACGTGTACATCGAGCTCTCGCCCCACCCCCAGGGCACGAACCTCCGGGTCACGCCCAAACTGAAGTTCGGCCTCGTCGACTTCGAGGGCTCCGACATCGCGGCCAGCCTCCGCGACCACCTCTTCAACATGCTCCGGCACCAGGGCGGCAGGCCGCCCGGCCAGGGCGCGCCCGGGCCGGCCCCGAACGGGCAGGGCCGTCCCGGACCCCCTCCCGCGCACGGCGGCCACGCCCCGCCGCCGCAGGGCCACGGCCGGCCCGGGCCGCCGCCCGCCCAGGGCGGCTACGGCCCGCCCCCCGGGTACGGCCACCCCGGTCCCCCGCCCGGGCACGGCGGCTACGGGCCTCCCCACGGCCAGGGCGGGTACGGCCCGCGCCGGTAGCGGAACGGGACACGGCCGCGGCGCCCGCCGCGGCCGTTCGCCGGTCCGGTCCCGGGAGCGCCCCGTCGAAGCCGTCGCCGTGCCGCCCTGAAAACCATGGGTCATGGGATTCGGCCGTATCTTCGGAAGTCCGGTCGAGACCTGGCACGCACCCGCCCGGACTCTCCGCGGCGAAGCCCCGAACCGGGGTGCCGGTCAGCGGTCGCCGTCCCCCCGTTCCCGGACCCACAGGGCCAACCGGGTCCGGTCCCGCAGCCCCAGCTTGCGCAGGATGTTCGTGACGTGGTTGCGCGCGGTGCCGTCCGTGATGAACAGGCCCCGGGCGATCTCCCGGTTGGTGGCCCCCGCGCCGATCATCCGCGCCACCTCCCACTCCCGCTCCGACAGCGGCGGTCGCGCCGGCTCCGCCCCCCGGGGCGGAGCCTGTGCCGCGGCGGCCTCCGTCCCCCCGCCCAGGGACGCCACCAGCCGCTCCGCGGCCGCCGTCCCCAGCACCGTCTCCCCGCGTGCCACGCGTTGCAGCGCCGACACCAGCTCCTCCGGCGGCACGTCCTTGAGCAGGTGGCCGCGCGCCCCCGCCCGCAGGCACCCGAAGACGATGTCGTCGTCGTCGAACGTGGTCAGGACGAGCGCCGGCACGTCCGGGTACTCCTCCCGCATCCGACCGATCAGCGTCGGCCCGTCCATCCGCGGCATGCGCGCGTCCACCAGCGCCACGTCCGGTAGCCCGCCCGCCGCGGCCCCCGCCAGGAACTCCAGCGCCTCCAGCCCGTCCCCGACGTCCCCCGCGACCTCGATCCCGTCCTCGAACTCCAGCAGTTTGCGCAGCCCGCGCCGCAGCAGTACCTGGTCGTCCACGATGAGCACCCGCATCAGGCACCGCCCGCATCGCGCGTGCCGTGGTCGGCGGCGCCCGCCACGGGCACCTCCACACGCAGCCGGAACCCCGTCCCGGTGTTCTCCGCCGCCAGCTCTCCGCCCACACGCCCGACCCGTTCCGCCAGACCGCGCAGCCCGAACCCGCCGCGCACCTCCTCCACCGGAGCCCCCCTCCCGTCGTCGGTCACCGACACCGCCACCGTCTCCGGAGCCACCTCGACCTCCACCAGGACCGCCTCACCGCCGGAGTGCCGCATCGCGTTCGTCAGCCCCTCCTGCACCGTCCGGTAGCACACCAGCTCCGCCTCCTCCGTCAGCGCCGGCCACTCCCCGCCCCGCTGCTCGAACCCGATGCGCATGCCCCCGCCCTGGAACGACTCCGCCAGCGACCGCATCGCGCTCGCCCCCGCCCGCCCCTCCAGCGCCAGCGGCCGCAGCGCCCGCACCCAGCGGCGGGTGTCGGTCAGCGCGTCGCCGGCCAGAGCCCGCGCCTGCGCGACCTCCTCCCACGCCTCCTCCGGCCTGCCGGCCTCGCGGAACCGGAGCGCGTTCGACAGGCACAGCGACAGGACGGTCAGGTGGTGCCCGGTGCTGTCGTGCATCTCCCGGGACATGCGGGCGCGCTCCTCGGACACGGTCAGCTCCCTGATCCGGTCCGTGCTGCGCCGCAGCTCCCCGTGCGCCGCGGTCAGCTCCCCGTGGGTGCGCTCCAGCTCCTCCAGCAGCTCCCGGGTGCGCCCGGCCCGCTGCGCCGACACCAGCAGGCCCACGGACACCAGCCCCGACGCCACCACGACGAACAGCAGGCCCACCGCCATGATCGCCCCCGCCAGGAGGGGGGTCCCGGGCACGAGCAGTGTCAGCAGCAGGCTGAAGCCGACGACGAGCGCGCCGTAGACGATCCCGCCGGGGACCCCGAAGACGATCACCGCGTTCACCGTTCCCACACACAGCAAAAGGAAAAGCGCGTGATTGCTGGTGACGAAGGAGGTGAGGGTGAAGACCATGAACGAACCGCTGGCCATTCTGCGCGGCCACGGGGAATGCGGGGACCATGCGAGGAAAGGCCACAGCGCCGCGCAGACGACCAGGGAACCGATTCCCGTCACGACCAGGGAGAGGGTCAGGGGGTCGGCGAGCCCCTCGCCGTCCAGGGGGGCCACGCCGGTCGCGAACACGGCGTAGACGGCCAGGGTGGACAGCACCGAACCCCAGAACAGCAGCCCCACCGCGCGCGGCGGGCGGTCGTCGGCCAGGCTGACCCAGCGGGACAGGTCGGGGAGTGGGGACGGTGCTCTCATTGTCCGGATACTATCCCCGGCCGCCGGGAAAAGGGGATTTCCGGCTGTCACGGATTTCCGGTCCCGCGTACATGACTCCTGTCATATGAGGCCCCGCGGGAATTCGGTGACACCGGCATGACGGCGGGTGGATGTGCCCGTGCGCGGCGTTTTCCTAGGGTCCTTCCCAGAGGACGAAGAAGGAACAGGGAGGAACCCATGGAGAGCACGATCGGCGGCACCGCCGCCGAGACCCCCCGCCCGCCCGTCGTCGGCATGGCCGCCGCGGGCCTCGCGATCGCGGGGATGGCCGCCGTCTCCTGGACGGTCTGGCCGGACCTCGCGGAGATGGTGCACGGCGGCAGGTACAACCTGGACGGCAGCCCGAACATGGTGCCCCGGTGGCTCCTCGCGGGCGCCATCCCCTTCACCACGGCCCTCATCGCGGTGATCCTGAGCGCCGCCCCGGCCCTGAGCGCCAGGATCCAGGAGGTGCTGGACCCGCCGGTCCGCCGGACCGCGCGCAGCACCACCCGGGCCATGAACGCCGTCCTGGTCCTGCTCTCCCTCTTCATGCTGGCCGTCCACGCGATCATGGTGTTCAACGGCGCCGGCCGGGACATCCCGACCACGAAGCTCGCGGGCGCCGCGGTGGGAGTACTCCTCGTCGGGCTCGCGCTGGTCGTGCCCATGGTGGAGACCGCCGGGGACCGGAACTCCGCGCTCTCCCGCTGGTGGGCGGACACGCGCTGGCCGACAGCGGCGGGGATGGCCGCCGTGGGGGTCGTCCAGACCGCCGTCGCGCTCCTGGTCGACAACGGCCTCCTGGTCGCGATGGTCCCGTTGCTGCTGCTCCCGGCGATGGTGCTGGGGGCGGTGTCCCCCCTGCTGAAGCGCCGCCGGCGCGACTGACGGGAACGCCCTGGCACGGGCGCGGAGCGAACGGCGGGACTCCTCCGAGGGGGCCCGCCGTTCGCTCTGCCGCGCGTGCGCGGGCCGGGCCGCGGCCGCGCGTCCTCCCCGCCGTCCGGGTCAGATCCTCTCCGCGTTGACGACGATGCCGTCCTCGTCGCTGTACAGCCACTCCCCGGGGACGAACGTGACGTCCCCGAAGGACACCGGGGCGTCCAGCCGCCCGGCGGCGTCCTTGGCGGACTTGCGCGGGTTGGAGCCCAGCGCCTTGACCCCCAGCTCCAGCGCCCCGAGCGCGACCGTGTCCCGCACCGCTCCGTGGACGACCACTCCGGCCCAGCCGTTGGCCACCGCGGCCTCGGCGATCATGTCGCCCATCAGGGCCGAACGCAGCGATCCGCCGCCGTCCACCACCAGTACGGCGCCCCCGCCGGGGGTGTTGAGCACCTGTTTGACCAGGCCGTTGTCCTCGTGGCACTTGACGGTGCGGATCGGGCCGGAGAACACGGCCCTGCCGCCGTACTGCCGGAACTGCGTGGAGCAGCTGCGCAGGGTGTCGCCGTGGTCGTCGATGAGGTCCGCCGTGGTGAAGTCCGCGGCGCTGTGCTCGGTCATGTCGGCTCCGATCCGGGGTGAAGCGGGTGGACGCCACTCAAGCTACCCAGGAGTAGTCCCCCGCCCCCGCCCGGCACCCCGGATGCGCGCCGCGGTGGGCGCCCCGGCGCTCCGGCGGTGCCGACGGCCCCTTTCGGCGGTGACCGCCTCCTCCGCCCGCCCACCCCTTCGTGCCGGTCCGTCCATGTCCGGTTCATCCTTTCGTGGGGAACCCCCGTCTCTTTCGTCGATCCCGGCCCTCACGGGCCTTGAAGCCCCCGTTCCGGTGTCAGGATGGAACCTCGGAAGTCACCGAATCGTGGAGATAGCGTCACCTTTCGGTCGACCCGTCGACCCCACGTCGCGAATCCTCCCCCGCACTCGCGCGACCCTCCCCGACGACACCCCTGGAGAGAGATGGTCTCCGAGATCTTCGATATCAGTGCCGCCTGGTCCCGGGCCGTGATCGAGTTCGCCGCCGGACTCGACCCCCGTGTGCAGGAGGCCGCCCACATCGGCACCGACCTGTTGCTCGTGGTCTTCGCCGTCCTGTTCCTGGCCGCCTGGTGGCGCGCCCGCTCCGTCGACTCGCGGCTGGTGGGCCTGGCGCTGTTCGCGCCGGTCGCCACCGTCATCGCCTACGGCGTCAGCCGCACCGTCAAGTCGTTCGTCGAGCAGCTGCGGCCCTGCCAGGCCATGACCGACCTGACCACCATCGCCACCTGCGACCCCGTCGGCGACTGGTCCTTCCCGAGCAACCACGCCGCGATCGCGGGCGCCGCCGCCGCTGCGGTCGTCATCGCCTGGAAGCGCATGGCCCCGGTCGCCGCGGCCGTCGCCGTCCTGGAGGCGTTCTCCCGCGTCCTGGTCGGCGCCCACTACCCGCACGACGTCGCCGTCGGCCTGCTGCTCGGCGCGACCGTCGCCACCGCGGTCTCCCTGGCCATGGCCCGCCCCCTGACCGCCCTGGTCGACAGGGCCGCCGGGAACGCGCTCCTGCGCCCCCTGGTCCGCTCCGCCGCCGCCGACGCGCCCCGCCCCGGCGGTACGGACGACGACACCTCCTCCACCGGCCCCCGCTCCTACGCCGGCGTCTGACCCGCCCCGCCCCGCACCCCCGGCGCCCCGGCCCCTCCCGGCCGGGGCGCCGCCGCGTCCGCGCCCTCCGCGGCGGGTGAGGCGGGGCGGATGGCCGAAGGCGGCCGCGCCGGTGCGGGGCGGGTCACGGTTCCGCCGCAGGACACAGCTGACACACTGGTGAGGTGGGTACTCAACAGACTTCAGCAGAGCTCTTCGAGCGGGCCACCGCCGTCGTCCCCGGCGGGGTCAACTCCCCGGTGCGCGCCTTCGGCGCCGTCGGCGGCACCCCGCCGTTCTTCGTCAAGGGCGAGGGGCCCTACCTCATCGACGCCGAGGGCCGGCGCTACGTCGACCTCGTCTGCTCGTGGGGGCCGCTCGTCCTCGGCCACGCGCACCCCGACGTCGTGGCCGCGCTGCACGGCGCGGTGGACTCCGGCACCTCCTACGGCGCCCCCACCCCCGGCGAGGTCGAGCTCGCCGAACTGATCGTCGAGCGCACCCCCGTGGAGAAGGTCCGCCTGGTCAACTCCGGGACCGAGGCCACCATGTCCGCGATCCGCCTGGCCCGCGGGTTCACCGGGCGCAGCAAGATCATCAAGTTCGCGGGCAACTACCACGGCCACGTGGACTCCCTGTTGGCCGCCGCCGGGTCGGGCCTGGCCACGTTCGCGCTGCCCGACTCCCCGGGCGTCACCGGGGCCAGCGCCGCCGACACCCTGGTCCTGCCCTACAACGACATCGAGGCCGTCGAGCGGGCCTTCGCCGAGCACGGCGAGGACATCGCCTGCGTCATCGCCGAGGCCTGCCCCGCCAACATGGGCGTCGTCCCGCCGCGGGCCGGGTTCAACGAGCAGCTCAAGGGCATCGCCCACTCCTACGGCGCGCTGCTCGTCCTCGACGAGGTCCTCACCGGCTTCCGGGTCAGCGCCTCCGGCTGGTACGGCCTGGAGGGCGTCGCCCCCGACCTCATGACCTTCGGCAAGGTCATGGGCGGCGGCCTGCCCGCCGCCGCGTTCGGCGGCCGCGCCGAGATCATGGACCGCCTCGCCCCCGGCGGCCCCGTCTACCAGGCGGGTACCCTTTCCGGGAACCCGCTGGCCACCGCCGCCGGACTGGCCACCCTGCGCGGGGCCACCCCGGAGGTCTACGCGCACATCGACCGGGTGTCCGCCCAGGTCGCGTCCGAGGTCTCCAAGGCCCTGAACGAGGCCGGCGTGGCGCACCGGGTCCAGGGCGGCGGCAGCCTGTTCACGGTGTTCTTCACCGACGCCGACGTCGTGGACTTCGACACCGCGCGCACCACCGACACCGCGGCCTTCGCGGCCTTCTTCCACTCCATGCTCGACCAGGGCGTCTACCTGCCGCCCGCGGCCTTCGAGGCGTGGTTCTTCTCGGCCGCCCACGACGAGGCGGCGGTCGGGAAGGTCCTGGAGGCCCTGCCCGCCGCGGCGCGGGCCGCGGCACAGGCACAGGGCTGACCCGCCGGGTCCGCACCGAGACCCCCGGCGCCGCCCCGCACACCGGCCCGCCGGGCCCCACCAGATCCCCGAAGGAAAGACATTCGACCATGACGACGACCACCGTCGTGCACCTGCTCAGGCACGGCGAGGTGTACAACCCGGACAAGGTGCTCTACGGCAGGCTCCCGGACTTCCACCTCAGCGAACGCGGACAGCAGATGGCCGAGATGGCCGCCGAGTGGTTCGAGGGCCACGACATCGCGGCCCTGTACTCCTCGCCGCTGGACCGGACCCAGGAGACCGCGGTCCCGCTCCAGAAGATGCTCGACCTGCCGGTCACCCTGGACGACCGCCTCATCGAGGCGTCCAACAAGCTCCAGGGCATGTCGCTGTCCCGCAGCTCGGTGCGCGACCCGCGGGTGGTCAGCCGGATGTACAACCCGTTCCTGCCGTCCTGGGGGGAGCCGTACAAGGAGATCCTCGCGCGCATGGTCTCGGCCATCAAGGTCGCCCGCCGCGCCGCCTGGGGCCGGGAGGCGGTGTGCGTCAGCCACCAGCTGCCCATCTGGATGTCGCGCCGCGCGGCCGAGGGCAGGCGCCTGTGGCACCGCCCCGACCTGCGCGAATGCAACCTCGCCAGCGTCACCTCGCTGACCTTCGTCGACGAGCGGCTGGCCAGTGTCAGCTACGCGGAGCCCGCGGCGTCCCTGTACGTCGAGGGCCCCTCCGTCCCCGGGGCCTGACCCGGAGCGCGCACCCGGAGCGGTAAGCTGGGCCTTCGGGTGCGGTGGGCGCACGTCCGTCGGCGGCCGTCCCAGGACGGGCCCCGACCCCGCGGTCCGCGCACTGCGCGCGATCCCGGGGCCCCGCGCACCCGAACCCCTTGCCGGATCCGCCACGGCGGTGCGGCATGCTCTGTATCCATCGTCAGCGAGAGGGTGATCCCTGATGGGTTCCGTCATCAAGAAGCGTCGCAAGCGCATGGCGAAGAAGAAGCACCGCAAGCTGCTCAAGCGCACGCGTATCGCGCGTCGCAACAAGAAGTAGTACCGTCGCGGCGATCGTCGTCTCTCCGCGGGCGTGGGCGTGCTCCGGCATGTCCCGGACGCGGAGAAATTCCCTATTTCGGCGATGCCTCGACCAACGTGACGGAATTTTCCGGTCGGGACATCGTTGTGTCTCACGGGTCGCGGCCACCGCTTCACCCCCGCGGTGAACGGTCCGCGCACCGTCACTCATCGTCTCCTTCCAAGGAACGTGTCGCCATGGCTCGTGTCGTACTCGTCACCGGGGTGTCCAGCCCCCTGGCCGCCAGGGTCGCGCAGGCCCTGGGTGCGGAGCCCGGTGTACGCCGGGTGATCGGCGCCGATTCGGCGCCGCCCGCCGCCACGACGGGCTTCGACTACACCCATGTCGACCTGCACGACGAAAGCCTGGGACAGATCGTCACCGACTCCGGTGCCGATCTCGTCCTGCATCTGGGGCTGGACAACGCGCACAGCGCCCACCGCGAGGAGAACGTCCTGGGGACGATGCGCGTGCTGACCGCCGCGCAGCGCTCCACGACGGTCCGCCGCCTGGTGGTCCGCTCCAGCGCCACCCTGGACGCCGACGACGCGGCCGAGGTCGAGCGGCACACCCGCGGCCTGCAGCGCCGCCGCCCCGACCTGGAGGTGGCGGTCCTGCGGTTCGCCAACCTCATCGGGCCGGGCGTGGACACCCCGCTCACCCGCTACCTCGACTCCCGGGTCGTGCCCACGGTGATGGGCAGCGACCCGCGGGTGCGCTTCCTGCACGAGGACGACGGCGTCGAGGCCCTGGTGCGCATGGCGCTCAGTGACGGCACCGGGTTCTTCGACGTGGCGGGCAAGGACAGCGTCCCGCTCTCCCACTGCCTGCGCCGCATCGGCGGGCACCGGTTCCCGGTCCCGGCCTCCGGGCTGCGCGTGCTGCGCGGCGTGGCCCGCCGCGGCCGCATCGACTACGCCACCGCCAGCGCCGCGCGCGCCGTGACCGCGGGCCTGGCCGCCTCCCTGAACACCGGTGAGCTGGAGCGGGTCCTGGAGTGGATCCCGGCGCACAGCTCGGCGGAGGCCTTCGAGTCCTACGCCGACGCCCGCGGCCCCCGCCGGTCCCCCCGCCGCCGCGACGGCGGCCGCCCGCGGAGCGCCCGCCTGCGGCCGGTCCACGTGCTCGCCCTGGCCAAGACCACCCTGGGCCGCTGACCCGGACTCCCCGCCCCGTCCTCCCGCCCCGCCGCCGCATGCCCGTCCGGCATGCCCCCGCACCGATCGGCGTCCTACCTCACCGCACTGTGCCGCCGTGTGCACGCCCTGCCACCCCGCGCGTCGCGTGCCCGCCCCGGAGGCCTGTACCGGTCGGCGCCCCCACCGTGCTCCCGCTCTGCCGCATGTGGCCGCGTGCCCGTCCCGCCGTACCGCGCTGCCGCTCGTCCGGTTCGGCGCACCGTGCCGCCGCGTGCCCGTCCCACCGCATCGCGCCGTCGTCATGTCCGCCCCGGCGGGACCCGGCACCGGTCGGTGCCCCGTGTCCGGGTTCCGGTCGTGCGCGGGGGTGCCGGTCCGGTGGCGGTCACCGAGGTTTCCCCGGTCCGCCGCCCGGAGGTCCCCGAGCCTTCCCCGGATCTTCCACGGGCCCCCGGCCCGCGGCCCGCCGTCCCCGCGCGTCCCATGGGCCCCACGGCCCCCGGTTTCCCCGGCCCCGGCCTTCCGGCCGCACGGGCCGCGCCGGCTCCCCAGGAGGCCCCTCAGGCCCCCGGGAGGGCTCTGCGCTGGCGGGCGGCGCGGATGGCCACGGCGCCCACCGCCGCGCCCACGGCCGCCGCGGGGACGGCCACCTTCAGCGCCCGGCGGTGCGTGCGGAAGTCGTGCACCGGCCACCCGTGGGTGCGCGCGTACCGGCGCAGGTCCCCGTCCGGGTTGACGGCGTTCGGGTCGCCCACGAGCGACAGCAGCGGGAGGTCGTTGGAGGAGTCGCTGTAGGCCGAGCAGTCCGCCAGGTCCCAGCCGTGCTTGACGGCCAGCTCCCGTACCGCCACCGCCTTGGCCGGGCCGTGCAGCAGGTCGCCGTTGAGCCGCCCGGTGTACACCCCGTCCACGCTCTCCGCCTCCGTGCCCAGCGCCCCGGTCAGCCCGAGCCTGCGGCGGATGATCTGGGCCAGCTCCACCGGGGTCGCCGTGACCAGCCACACCGGCTGGCCGGCGCTCAGGTGCCGCTGCACCAGGGCCCGGGTGCCCTCCCAGATGCGGTCGGCCATGGTCTCGTCGTAGATCTCCTCGCACAGGCCCACGAGGTCGTCGACGTCGTGTCCGGCGACGAACGCCAGCGCCGCCTCCCGGGCGGCGTTGATGTGGTCCGGCTGCTCGCTCCCGGTCACCCGGAAGACGGTCTGGCCCCACGCGAAACGCAGGAGGTCGCGGGTGGTGAACAGGTCGCGAGCGGCCAGGCCGCGCGCGAAGTGGTAGATCGACGCCCCCCGCATCAGGGTGTTGTCCACATCGAAGAAGGCGGCCCCCGCCGGAGTCGGGGACACGACGTCGTGTGACACGGTTCTCTCCTGGCTCGGGTGGGGAGTCGGCGGCACCGTCCTCGACGGCCTGCTCCCCCTGTGGATGCGAGCCTACGACCCCCGGTGAGCAGGACGGAGCCTCTGGGACACGGCGGTAATTCGCGTGATGAAGGTCACAGTAGGGAAAGCGGGTTTGCCCGTCATTCTGCGGGATCTTCCCCGAAAAGGTCCTCACGTACCAGTAGGGAGTGCACACCCACCCGCTCACGTGCATCATCATTGTCGGGATGGTGATCGTAGGACTCGCATTCATGAGCGCGCTGGTGGGTTGGAGTGCCACCGCCGCGCTCGCCGCCTACGCCCAGCGGCGCCCCGGAGTGACCGTCATCGCGTGGCTCGTCGCGTCCCTCGGGCTGACCGTGGGACTGAGCGCCGCCGTGGTCGGCGCGCTGTTCGACTTCAACAACGCGACCTTCCGCCTGCTCCACATCGGCATCAGCCTGCTGGGCCCGCTCTACATGGCCTGGGGCGCCCTGGAGTACGGCGTCCGCTCCGCGCAGGGGCGGTTCGCCTCGCGCCTGTTCCTGAGCGCCTTCACCATCGTCCCCCTCGTGGTCCTGAGCATGGACCGCATCAGCGGCCGGTTCGGCGACACCTTCCCGCCCCTGGGCGACCACTACGACCTCATCCCGCGCTCGCTCATCAACATCACCCAGGTCGTCGTCGCGGCCTTCCTCATCTCGGCCCTCGTCGCGGTCGCCCGCCGCCCCGCCGACCGCGCCCACCACCTGCGGATCCTCGGCCTGGTCGCGCTGGCGGCGCTCCTGTCGATCCTGGTGGGCCGGCTGGGCCTGGGCTTCGGGGGACCGCTGCTCATGCTCGGCGCGGTCGCCGCGCTCTGGGGGGCCGCCGCGCTGGCGGCGCGCCCGCGGCGCGACGCCTACGACGAGGACGACGACTACTACGACGACTACGGTGACGACGCCGGGGACCCCGAAGACGAACTCCTGGAGGAGCCCGTGCGCCGCAAGCGCCGCAACGCCGACCCGTACGACGACTACTACGACGGCCCGCCGGTGCGCCAGGCGCCGCCCGCCAAGCTGCGCGGCGTCATCACCATCTACACCCTCGCCGAGGGGCAGGGCGCCGGCTTCGACCGGATCGCCGACGCCGTCGTCGAGGAGGTCGCCGCGCGCGAGCCCGACACCCTGCTGTTCGCCTGCCACACGGTGCCCAGCGCGCCGCTCCAGCGCATCGTCTACGCGATCTACCGCGACGACCTGGCCAAGGAGGAGCACGAGCAGCAGCCGCACGTGGTCGAGTTCGGCCGCCGCGCGGGCGCCCACGTGGTCGCCACGAACGTGATCGAACTCGCTCTCTCCGGCGCGGCCGCCAGCGACGGCCTGGCCGGCCTGCTGATGCCCCGCTGACCTCGGGGATCTCGGAGGAACCCGCCCCGGGTGAGAACCGTTGTACGCTCCGGGGCGTCCTATGGACGGTGAAGTACCCTTCCCTACAGGTTCCCCATGAACGGTGTCCCCCGGACACCGGTGGCGTGTGACGATGACCGGCCGAGTCCACGGGCCGAGAGCCGCGCCGGAGCGAAAGAAAGTGTGCTGGGATTCCAGATGCGTAAGTTTCTTGTCGTCCTCCTCATCCTCCTGGCGGCCCTCGTCGTGGGCGCCGACATCGGGGGACGCTCCCTGGCGCAGAACATGATCGCCGGCCAGGTGCGGCAGCAGTTCGAGATGGAGCAGGAGCCCACGGTCGAGATCGGGGGCTGGGCCTTCCTGCCGCAGGCCTTCGGCGGCACCTACGAGGAGATCGTCATCTCCGCGCCCTCCGCCACGTTCGGCGAGTACCCGGTGGAGCAGATCGAGGTCCACGCCCTGGACGTCGACGCCCCGCTGTCGGACCTCATGTCGGACCCGCAGGTGACGGCCGGCCGGATCGACGGCTCCGCGGTCCTGCCCTACTCGATCCTCAACCCCTTCCTGCCCGAGGGCATCACGGTCTCCACCGAGGGCGGCGAGCCCTACGCCAGCGGCGAGCTGGCCGTGACCGACCTGGGCATCAGCGTTCCGGTGTCGGCCGCCCTGGAGATCTCCGTCCAGGACGGGGTCGTCTCGGCCACCCCCACCGACATCCAGGTGGACAACGCGCCCACCGACGTCAGCGGCCTGGTCTCCAGCATGATGACCGTGTCGTTCCCGGTGCCGCAGATGCCCTACGGCATGACCGTCACCGACGCCGAGGCCGTCTCCGGCGGCCTGCGGGTCGACGGCACCGCCGAGAACGTCCCCCTGATGGGGGCCGAGGCCGCCTGATGGACCCCGTCGGCGCGACCGTCCTCGCCGCCACCCTGGCCGCGGCCACCGTGCTGGGGCTGCTGTGGCGGCGGGGACAGGGGCGCTTCCGCGGACGGGGGCGGCCGCCCGCCCCTGCCGCGGCGACGGGCGGCGGGGGAACCGGCGCAGGAGGAGAAGGAGAGGAGGGGGCCATGGCGGCCGAGACCGGGGGCGCCACAGCCCTGGATGCCCGGGACATCGGCGCCGGGCTGGGGGAGCGGGCCACGCTCGTCCAGTTCTCCAGCGCCTTCTGCCAGCCCTGCCGCGCCACCCGCCGCGTCCTGGAGGAGGTCTCCGGGATGGTCGAGGGCGTCGCGCACGTCGAGATCGACGCCGAGGCCCACCTGGACCTGGTGCGCCGCCTGAACATCATGCGCACCCCCACGGTCCTGGTCCTGGACGCGCGGGGCACCGTGGTGCGCCGCGCCAGCGGGCAGCCCCGCAAGGCCGATGTGATCGCCGCCATCGGCGCCGCGGTCTCCTGACCCCGCCGACCGGACCCCGTCCTATTCCCGACCGGTTGACCAGGGAATACGCCGGGCCCCGGCGGAGGAGCGGCCCCCCGGACGCGGGGCACACCCGTCCCGACCGGCCCGAATGCACCGTTCTGTGATCCAGGCCACCCGTGACAAACACGTTAAGGGGCCTGTAGCGTCAAGGACGTGACTTCCTTGACGAGCGCGTATCTCACGAAGCGACGGGCGGTGGACTTCTGCCGCGTCGCCGCCGCGCTCTGTCCTTGTCCCTAGGGCGTTCGGGCCGCGGCCCCCTCGCCCCCTCGCGCGACCGACCCCCCTTCCCGTGCACGCAGGGACCACCAGTCATGCAGGTCGATCCTCGCGGACAGCGCTTCGCCGCTGCTCTGACCACCCTCGTCCTGGCCGCCGCCCTCGCCTTCGCCCAGCCCTGGATCCTCGGACTCCAGGCCGCGGTGTTCGCGGTCGGCGTCCTGGCGGGTGTCCGCTACTCGCCCTACGCCCTGTTGTTCTCCGCCGTCGTACGGCCCCGGATCGGGCCGCCCTCCGAGACGGAGGACGCCCGGCCGCCCCGGTTCGCGCAAGGGGTGGGGCTCGCCTTCGCCGCCCTCGGACTCACCGGATACCTGGTGGGCCCCGAGTGGCTCGGCGCGGCCGCGA
Source organism: Nocardiopsis sp. NPDC006139 (assembly GCF_040614155.1). Classification (NCBI taxonomy): domain Bacteria; kingdom Bacillati; phylum Actinomycetota; class Actinomycetes; order Streptosporangiales; family Nocardiopsidaceae; genus Nocardiopsis; species Nocardiopsis sp. NPDC006139. Next base: position 99,273 of record NZ_JBEXTT010000022.1, on the reverse strand, counting down.
CCGCCCTCGCCCTGACCGCCGCCTTCCTTAACGCCGCCTTCGGCCTCTGCGCCGGATGCGAGGTGTTCCTCCTCGGCCGCCGCCTCGCGGCCGCGGGGAAGCCGGCCTGAACCCCCGTCCCCGGACCCCGCGCTCCGGCGGGCACACACACGCGACACCGCACGCAGCAGAAGAATCGATCAGGAGGTTCCCCATGAGCCGCTCCGACGTCCTTGTGGACGCCGACTGGGTGGAGGCTCACCTGGACGACGACAACGTCGTTCTCGTGGAGGTCGACGAGGACACGTCCGCCTACGACAAGGGACACATCCCCGGAGCCGTCAAGATCGACTGGAGGACGGACCTCCAGGACCCGGTCCGCCGCGACTTCGTGGACAAGACCGGGTTCGAGAAGCTGCTGTCCGCCAAGGGCATCGGCAACGACGACCTCGTCGTCCTCTACGGCGGCAACAACAACTGGTTCGCGGCCTACGCCTACTGGTACTTCAAGCTCTACGGCCACCAGAGCGTCCGCCTGCTCGACGGCGGCCGCAAGAAGTGGGAGCTGGACTCCCGCGAGCTCGTCGAGGAGGTCCCCGATCGGGCCGCCACCGAGTACCGGGCCCAGGACCAGGACCTGTCCATCCGCGCGTTCCGCGACGAGGTCGTCGAGGCCATCGGCACCAAGGACCTCGTGGACGTGCGCTCGCCCGACGAGTTCGTCGGCAAGCTGCTCGCCCCCGCGCACCTGCCGCAGGAGACGTCGCAGCGCCCGGGCCACATCCCGACCGCGCGCAACATCCCGTGGGCCAAGACGGCCAACGAGGACGGCACCTTCAAGACCGCCGAGGAGCTCCGCGAGCTCTACACGGAGGCCGGTGTCGACCTGGAGAAGGACATCATCGCCTACTGCCGGATCGGCGAGCGCTCCTCGCACACGTGGTTCGCCCTGCACGAGATCGTCGGCCTGGAGAACGTCAAGAACTACGACGGCTCGTGGACCGAGTACGGCTCCCTGGTGGGCGTGCCGATCGAGCTGGGAGAGGCGGAGGCCAAGTGAGCGACAGCTGCGGAGCGCCGGTCGGCGGGGTCGCCCTCGCCGACGTCGACGCCGGGAACCAGGCGGTCATCCAGGGCACGGTGACCCGTGACGGGCAGCCGCTGCGCGGGGCGTACGCGCGCCTGCTCAACGCCTCCGACGACTTCGTCGGGGAGGTCGCCACCGGTGACGAGGGGACCTTCCGGTTCTTCGCCGCCGACGGCGACTGGAAGGTCCGCGTCCTGGCCTCCAAGGGCTTCACCGGCGAGTACCCGGTGACGGCCGAGGTCGGAAAGGTCGTGGACCTCCAGGTCCAGGCCTGACCGCCGGACGGGCGCACGACGACACGGGGCGCCGGGGAGAACGGTTCGTTCTCCCCGGCGCCCCGTCGTGTTCTCCTTGTGGCATACGGCACGTTCCGTCAGTGGACGACCGCGAAACCGCCGAGGCGGGCGTTTCGTCCCACCTCCTGTAGCAGAACAGGGACGCGGCGACGGGGCCGTGCGGAGAAGGGGAGCCGACAGGTGCGTTACACGGGGGTGTGGGGGCTCGCGGGAGCGGTGGTCCTCCTGGTCACGGGGTGTTCGGCGTTCCTCCCGCAGCAGGCGCCGCAGGACCCGGGCGGCGCGTCCGCGATCGAGTGGGAGCCCTGCCACGACGGGGGCGGGCGGGAGGAGGCCCCCGAGGACGGCGACCCCGAGTGGACCGCCGCCCTGGAGTGCGGCACCCTGTCGGTGCCGCTCGACCACGACGACCCCGACGGCGAGACGATCGACATCGCGCTGGCCCGGGTGCCCGCCTCCGGCGGCCCCGACGAGCGGATCGGATCGCTCGTGCTCAACCCGGGCGGGCCCGGCGAGTCCGGGGTGGAGATGCTGGCCTACCCGCAGTTCTCCGACGGCATCCGCTCGGCCTTCGACCTGGTCGCCTTCGACCCGCGCGGGGTGGGCGACAGCGGGGGGTTCGCCTGCGGGAACTGGGACAGGTTCGCCGAGGCCCAGCTGCGGGTGCAGGACCCCACCGCCGTCACCGACGCCGAACTGGAACGCCTGACGTCGTCGGCCCGGTCCTACGCCGACGCCTGCACCGAGACCGTGGGGGCCGGGTTCCTGGCCGAGATCGGGACCGTCAACGTGGTCCGCGACCTCGACCTGATCCGCGAGGCGCTGGGCGACGACGCCCTGAGCTACGTGGGCTACTCCTACGGCACCTACATCGGCGCCCTGTACGCGGAGATGTTCCCCGCGACCACCCGCGCGCTCGTCCTGGACGGAGCCGTGGAGACCGAGCGGCCCAACCTGGAGGTCGCCGAGGACCAGGCGGCCGCCTTCCAGGAGACCTGGGAGCTGTTCGTCGCCGACTGCTCCGCCGCCGGGACCTGCCCGTTCAGCGGACCCGAGGCCGCCGACGCGGAGATGACGCGGATCCTGGACCGGCTCGACGCCGAGCCGGCCACCGCCCGCGACATGCCCGTGGACGGCCCCACCCTGCTGGGAATGGTGGGCCTGGCGCTGTACGACGAGACCTCCTGGCCGGAGCTGGCCCGCACCCTGACCGCGCTGGCCGAGGGCTCCGCCGAGTCCGGCGAGCTGCTGGACGCCCTCTACGACACCACCTACGGGGTCGGCGAGGAAGAGGAGGATGTGGCCGCGGCCGGGGAGGAGCCGGAGGGCGACCCGTACGCGGACACCGAGGCCGCGCTCACCGCCGTCAACTGCGCCGACCGGGTGGACCCGACCGACCCCGAGGCGTACCGGGAGGCGGCCGAGGCGATCGCCGCCGAGACCCCGTTCTTCGGCCCGGACCTGGTGTGGGGCCAGCTGCCCTGCGCCTACTGGACCGACACCGAGACCGCCCCGACCGGGTTCGCCGCCGCCGACGCGCCGCCGCTCGTGGTGGTCGGCACCGTCGGCGACCCGGCCACCCCGTACGGCTGGGCCCGGGAGCTGGCCGGCCAGCTGGAGACCGCGACCCTGGTCACCTACGAGGGCTCGGGCCACACGGTGTACGGCTACGGCCTGCCCTGCGTGGACGACCCGATCGACGCCTACCTGCTGACCGGCCGGGCCCCCGAGCCCGGCCTCAGCTGCCCCGCGTTCTAGGGTCCGGCCCCCGGCCGCTTCCGGGCGTTTCGGCGCTCGCGCCGAACGCCGGGAGCGGCCGCGGGGCGACCTCTCCCAGGACGACCGGCGCGGGTCGGCCCGGGACCGGCCGTCCAGGCGCAGGCGGCGCGGCGAGAGGCGGCCCCGCGGCCGCGACCCGGAATGACCCGCCGAACACGCCCCGGCCGCCCGGCGGCCGGGGGCCGGACGTGCGCCGTCGCCGTCCACAGGCCGCGGGTCGGGCGGTGACAAGGCCGCCCGGCGGTGACACCATCGTCCAGAAGCGCGAGGCCCCGCCCGCGCGATTCCCGAGTGGATCCCGACCCCGGCCGCCCCGCGGGCGGCCGCCCAGGAGGTGTTCGGACGGTGCCCCCCACCCCTCGGCCGGACGGCGCGGCCGCGCGCACCTATCTCGGCTGGCGGTACGCGGTGCCGCTGCCCCCGCCCGGGCCGCCGCCGCGCCGGCCGGCGCCCGAGGGGGCCGCCGACCCCGCCGCGGAGGCGGAGGAGGCCCGGCGCGAGGCCGAGGACCGCACCGACCGCCCCCTGTACCTCGCCCTGGCCGGGCTCGGCGCGTTCGCCCTGCTGTGCCTGGTGCTGTGGCCCATGCGGGTGCTGCCCGCCACCCTCGCCGTCGCCGGAGTGCTGGCCTGCGCCGCCATCACCGTCCCGCTCGGCATCGCCCTGGTGCAGAACCGGCAGGTCGCCGCCCGGCGGCTGGAGCTGGTCCGGGAACGGCAGGCGGCCGAGCGCGCGGCCCGCGAGCGCGAGCTGCACGACCGCCTGGACGGGCACGCCCGCGCGCACGCCGCCTGGCAGGCGGCCTGCCGGGCGTTCGAGGCCCAGCCGCTCTGGCACGGGGTCACCGCCCCGCCCGACACCGACGCCGTCCTCGTGGTCGGCGGGGCCGACGCCGGCTGGTCGGCGCTGCTCACCACCATCGGCGTCTCCAGGCTGCGCGAGGGCGGCGACCTGACCGTGGTCGACCTCACCGGCCGCTCCGTCACCCGCGACCTGGTCCGGCTGGCCCGGCGCTGCGCCGTGGCCCCGCGCCGCTGGGTGCTCCCCGCCGACCTGCCCGGCATGACCCTGGGCACCGACCTGGACGCCGGACAGCGCGCCCGCATCCTCTCCGCCGTCGCCGCCGCCTCCGGGGGCGCCGACGACCCCGACGCCGACGAGACCCTGCTGCTGCGGCTCATGGAGGTGCTCGGCCCCCGCGCCGGGATCGCCGAGCTGATCGGCGGGCTGCGCGCTCTCATCACCCCCGAGGACGACGCCGCCGAGGACGACGCGGCGCTCGCCCTGCTCACCCCCGACCAGCGCGCCCGGGTCCGCGAACGCTGCGCGGACGACCCCTGGGAGCGCGCCTGGGAGCTGGAGCGCCGCCTCTCCCCGTTCGAGGCGGTCGGCACCCGGGCCGAGGAGGGCGGGTACGCCCAGGTCAAGATCATCTCCACCGACCGGGCCTCGGGCGGGGTCGCCGCCCGGGTGTACGGCACCTACGCGGTGGCGGCGCTCAGCGAGCTGCTGGAGGTGCCCGGCGGGCCGGACGCCCCCCGGCGGCCGCGCGGCCCGCGCGGGCGCACCGTGGTGGTGTGCGGGGCCGAGACCCTGCCGGAGGGCGAGCTCGACCAGGTGCTGTCCGCGGCCGGGACCGGCGGAGTGGAGGTCGTCCTCATGTTCCGCGACGCCGTGCCCGCCGCCCTGGACCGGTTCTCCTCCTCGGGCCGGCTGCCCGTGGTGATGCGCCAGGAGACTGCGGCGGCGGCCGCCGCCGCGGCCACCGCGGTCGCCGCGGCCGGTGGCGGCGGCCTGACCCTGCACCGGCTCACCGAGGCGGTCGCCGAGGAGGTGGGGGACACCGCCATCACCCCCGAGGAGGACCCGGACGCCGAGGTGGTCGCCGACGACCGCTACTTCGCCTCCCCGCACACCGAGTCCGGCGCGGTCATCCGCAGCGCGGCCGCCGCCGTCGCCCCGCTGGACCTGGTCCGCCATGTGAGATCGGCCACGGTGTGGGGGGAGGCCACCTCCTCCCAGGAGTGGGCCGCCGCCCCACTGGACGCGGAGGGCGACGCCGCCCGCCACACCCGCGCGCTCACCCCCGACGCCGAGGCGCTGCTCGCCCTGCCGGCCACCGCCGCCGTGGTCCTGGGCCCCGACGGTCCTGTCCTCACCGACACCAATCCGGGTATTCTCACCCTGTCCACGGCAACACTGGCCACAATGGACGACTCCCGGACCAGTGGCCACGAAAGCGACGGCGCGCCCGGTACGGGAGCGGGGGAGCACGACCGGCCGGAACCGGTCCGGCCCCGCATCCTCCCCGCCTCCGCCGTCCCCGACACACCCGCCGGGACCGCACCGGCACCCGTGGGGAACGACGGCGCACCGGGCCGTGTGCCGCCCAATCTCGGGCCACCGCCGGAGCGGCTGGACTGGCGGGTCCGATAGCCGGTGGACAATAGGCTTGGCCCGACACATCGCCCGCCGCCGCAACGCATCGGCGCAGGTGATCAAGCGATCGTGGAGAGTACATGAGCGAGCTTCCCTTGCGCGCCCAACTGGCATCGGTACTGGGGAGGAGTGCGGCCGGCCTGTCCCGTGCCACGGGGCGCGGCGACGGCTCCGTGATCGGCGGCAAGATCGCGCTCAAGGTCGAACCCGACCTGCTCGCCAAGCTCGCCAAGGGGCGCAGGCTCGCCCTGGTCAGCGCCACCAACGGCAAGACCACCACCACCCGGCTCATCTCCCACGCGCTGCGCGAGCTCGGCGAGGTCGCCACCAACGAGCACGGCGCCAACATGCCGACCGGGCACATCACCGCGCTGTCCGACAACCGGTCCGCCGTCAACGGCGTCCTGGAGGTGGACGAGAAGTACCTGCCGCAGGTCCTGGTCGCCACCCAGCCCGCGTTCGTGGTCCTGATGAACCTCAGCCGCGACCAGATGGACCGCGCCTCGGAGATCAACCTCCTCGCCAAGCGCTGGCGCACCGCCCTGGGCAAGAGCAACACCCACGTCATCGCCAACGCCGACGACCCGCTCGTCGCCTGGGCCGGGATGGGCGCCCCGCACGCCACCTGGGTCTCCGCCGGGCAGCGCTGGAAGGAGGACTCCTGGTGCTGCCCCGAGTGCGGCGGCCACCTCCGGCGTGACCAGGACCCGCACTGGGCCTGCCCCGAGTGCGGGCTCTCCCGCCCGCAGGCCACCTGGGGCGCGGACAACGACTCCGACGTGCTCATCACCCCGGAGGGCCGGCGCATCAAGCTGCGCCTCAACCTGCCCGGCGACGCCAACCGCTCCAACGCCGCCATCGCCGCCGCCACCGCGGCCGGGTACGGCCTGCACCCCGAGCGCACCGTGGAGCGCCTGCGCGAGATCACCTCGGTCGCGGGCCGCTACACCTCCGTGGTCACCATGGGCGTGGAGGTCCGCCTGCTGCTGGCCAAGAACCCGGCGGGCTGGCTGGAGTCCTTCGCCGTCCTGGACCCGCCCACCACCCCGGTGATCCTCTCCGTCAACGCGCAGATCCCCGACGGCAAGGACACCTCCTGGCTGTGGGACGTCGACTACACCGTCCTGCGCGACCGCCGCGTGTTCGTCATGGGCGAGCGCCGCACCGACCTGGCCCTGCGCCTGGAGACCGACGGCGTGCGGTTCGAGGTCGCCGACCGGGTGGACGAGGTGCTGGCCAAGCTGAGGGCCGAGCAGCCCGGCCTGACCAAGGTCGACCTCATCGCCAACTACACGGCGTTCCAGCAGATCCGCACGGCCTACGGCCGCGTCCAGTAGGAGACACCCATGACGAACACCAGCGCACTGCGGATCGTGTGGATCTACCCCGACCTGCTGAGCACCTACGGCGACCGCGGCAACGTCCTCATCCTGCAGCGGCGGGCCGAGCTGCGCGGCATCCCCACCGAGATCGTGCACGTCCACTCCAGCGACCGGGTGCCCGAGCAGGGCGACATCTACCTGCTCGGCGGCGGTGAGGACCGCCCGCAGATCCTGGCGGCCGAGCGCCTGCGCGCCGACGGCGGCCTGGCCCGCGCCGCCGCCCGCGGCGCCTGCGTCTTCGCGGTCTGCGCCGGGTACCAGATCATCGGCGAGAGCTACGGCGACGACGAGGCCAACCCGCTGCCGGGCATCGGCATCCTCGACATCCGCAGCGGCCGCGGCCAGACGCGCGCCGTCGGCGAGATCGTCGCGGACGTGGACCCGTCCCTGGGGGTGGGCCGCATCACCGGCTTCGAGAACCACCAGGGCCGCACCGCGATCGGGCCGTCGGCCCGGCCGCTGTCCACCACGGTCCGCGGTATCGGCAACGACGACCGCACCGAGGGCGCCTACCAGGGCCAGGTGCTGGGCACCTACCTGCACGGCCCCGCGCTGCCGCGCAACCCGCAGCTGGCCGACCTGCTGCTGCGCTGGCGCGTCGGCCAGCTGGCGCCGCTGCCCCCGGCCTGGGGCGAGCGCCTGCACGAGGAGCGCCTCGCCGCCGCGCTGTCCTGACGGACGCCCCGCGGCACCGACGGCCCGGCGGGGGACCCGCCGGGCCGTCCCCATATCCGGGCGGCGCGCCCGGGCGGGTTCGCGGCCGCGGGCGGCTAGGGTCGCCTCCATGAAGGCGATGGCGTTGCAGCAGTACGGCACGGAGGACTCCCTGCGGGAGGTGGAACTGCCCGAGCCCAAGGTGGCCCCGGCCGAGGTCCTGATCGGTGTGCGGGCGGCGGGGGTCAACCCCGTCGACTGGAAGCTCGCCGCGGGCGGGCTGGACCCGGTCATGGAGGCCGGGTTCCCCATGGTCCCGGGGTGGGACGTGGCCGGGGTGGTCGAGGCGGTCGGCTTCGACGTGCCCGAGTACCGGGTGGGCGACGAGGTCTTCGGCTACATCCGCAAGGACTGGGCGCAGAACGGCGCCTACGCCGAACGGGTCTCGGCGAGCGTGCGCCTGCTCGCCCCCAAGCCGGCGTCGATGTCCTGGGCACAGGCGGCCGGGGCGCCCCTGGCGGGCCTCACCGCCCTCCAGGCGCTGCGCCGGGCGGAGGTCCGCGAGGGCGACACGGTGCTGGTCCATGCGGCCGCGGGCGGTGTGGGCTCCCTCGGGGTGCAGATCGCCCGGGCGCTGGGCGCCCGCGTCCTGGGCACCGCGAGCGAGCGCAACCACGACTTCCTGCGCTCGCTGGGGGCGGAGCCGGTGACCTACGGGGAGGGCCTGGTGCGGCGCGTCCGCGCGCTGGCCCCCGCCGGGGTGGACGCGGTGCTGGACCTCGTCGGAGGGGGCGTGGCCGAGCAGAGCCTGCCCCTGACCGGCGGCGCCCGGCGGGTGGTCTCCATCGCCGACGCGGAGGTGCAGCGGTTCGGCGGCCACTACCTGTGGGTGCGGCCCTCCTCCGAGGACCTGGTCGAGCTGGCCGGCATGGCCGACGCCGGTGTCCTGACCGTGCACGTCGAGCACGAGCTGCCCCTGGCGGAGGCCGCCCGCGCGTGGCGGCTGAGCAAGGAGGGGCGGACCCGCGGCAAGATCGTGCTGACCGTCTGAGACCTTGACGGCCGGAAGCGGCCGGAATGAACAAAATGTGTTGAGCGTCACATTGGTATGGATGCCAATGACCGGCGACGGGGATCGGGCGGCGTACTCCGCGTCGCCGCGATCCCCGTCGCGGTGCTCATCGCCGGAGCGGGCTGCACCGCGACCGTGGCCGCCCTCACCGCCTCAACGCTCCCGACCGTGCGGGTGACCGTGGGGGAGGAACCCGCTCCGCGGGATCCCGGACCGCCCGCCGCCGAGGAGGAGCCCGACGGGCCGCCGGACCCGGAGTCCGCCGAACCCGGCCCGCCGGAGCCCGGAACGGAGGGCTCCGGGCCGCAGGGGGCCGAGGACGGACAGGACAGCGCGGGCCCGCACACGGAGAGCGTCCCGCCGTCGGCCTACACCGGGGCGTCCACCGCCTTCGGCCCGTTCCACGTCGTGGTGGACACCTGCTACACGGACACGAGCATCACGGACGGTATGGGCACCCACGCCACCGCACCGTCCGGGATGGAGTACCACATCTACCGGCTCCACGTCACGAACGAGGGAAGCGGTCCGGCGGTCTTCGACACCGCGGGGACCACCGCCCTGACCACGGACGGCAAGGAGTTCGTCAACGACGCCGAGGCGGAGTTCACGGTGGCCTGGGACTACCTGTGGGACGAGATCAACCCCGGTACCACCGTCACCAGCTACGTCGTTCTCACGGCGCCCGTCGGCACGGAGTTCTCCGAGGTGATGCTCGGCGGGGTCGCCCCCATCACCCCGGGCTGAGCCCGTTGCGGGCGGCGGGCTCCCGTAGGGCCAGCAGCCACAGGACCCGGTCGTAGGCGCACAGGTGGTACACCACCAGCACCCCGGTGAGCGCCAGCGCCGCGGTCACGGCCCCGGCGGCCGCCAGCGCGGCGGCGGCGCCGAACAGCACCGCCCACTCCACCAGCAGCCGCACCGGCCGCGGCACCGCGACCGGTGCGCGGCCCGACCTGGACGGGTCGCCGGGGACGGCGAACACCCCCCAGGCGGCGGCCGCCAGCAGCGGCACGGCGAACGGCGCGACCCAGCGCAGGTCCGGCAGCAGGGCCCACATCGCGCAGCCCAGCGCCACCAGGGCGGTCAGCTCCAGCAGCAGCCGCACCACCAGCATCCACGGCCTCAGGGACACCGTCCCTACCTCTCGGGGGGAAGAAGGTACTCAGGGGAAGAGTCGGTCCGGCGCCTAGGGCGTGTTCGGCGGATCATTCCGGGTCGCGGCCGCGAGGCTTCCTCTCGCTGCGCCGCCTGCGCTTGGACAGCCGAACCCGGGCTGACCTGCGCTGGTCGTCTTGCGAGAGATCGCCTCGCGGCCGCTCCCGGCATTCGGCGCAAGCGCCGAAACGCTCGAAAGCATCCACCGAACACGCCCTAGCGGGGGCGGCGGCGCAGGTCGATCTTGGCGTTGGCGCCGGTGTCCGGGTCCACCACGACCTCCTGGCCCGCGGCGATCCCCTCCACCAGCAGGTCGGCGTCGGTCGGCGCGGACCGCTTGACGACCCCCAGGGCGATGGGCCCCAGCTCGTGGTGGCGGGCCGAGGTGCCCACCCGACCGACGGTCCGGCCGTCCAGCTCGATGGGGGAGCCCACCGCCGGCAGCCGCTCGGCGGTGCCGTCCAGGTGCAGCATGACCAGCCGCCGCGGCGGCCTGCCCAGGTTGTGCACGCGGGCCACCGTCTCCTGGCCCGGGTAGCAGCCCTTGTCCAGGGCCACCGGCCGCGCGTCGCCCACCCAGTCCACCTCGTGCGGGATGGTGCGCTCGTCGGTGTCCAGCCCCGGGCGCACCCGGTGGTGCTCGATCCGGTACGCCTCATAGGCCCACATCCCGGCGGGCCGGGTCCCGGCGGCCGTCAGCGCCTCGGCGACCGCCGTCAGCCGGTCGGCGGGCAGGAACAGGTCGGTCCCGTCCGGCGAGACGCGCACCGGGACGCCGTCCAGGTCGACGGACTCCAGCGCCCGCGCCGCCTCCGGGCCCACCAGGGTCAGCACGGCGCGCTCCCCGCCCAGGTCCGCCACCTCGACCCGCAGCATGAACCGCATCGAGTCCAGGAACTTCGCCAGGGCCGCGCCCTCGCCGGGCTCGGTGTGGATCCACGTCGTGGTGCCGTCGTCCACCAGAGACAGATGGTGGCGCAGGTGCCCCTGCGTGTCCAGGACCAGCGCCTCGGTGCCGGTCCCGGGGGCCAGCCCGCGGGTGAGCTGGCTGGTGAGGTCGTTCAGCCAGGTGAGCCGGTCGGGGCCGGTCACCGTCACCACGCCCCGGTTGCTCCGGTCCACCCACGCGCTCGACCGCTCGATGGCGCGGCCCTCGTGGGCCGGGTCGCCGTAGTGCGCGGCGACCCCGGAGTCGGGGGAGTCGGCGCCCACGGCGCCCGGTGTGCTCAGCAGCGGCGAAGTCATACCCCGAGACTATCCATCCGCCGGGGCGACCGAAAACAAGTCTCTGACCTGCGGTTTCTCCGACAGAAAAAACATTTGCCCCGAGGGTCCCACAGGACGTACCTTCGGTGTCACGCAGGAAAGGAGGTGGTCCAGAAGATGAAGTCTTTTAGGACTGGCGAGGTGGCCGTCCGCTAGGACGAGCTCGCGTTCGCGCGACGTTCGTTCGCAGCGAATCCCAACGGACACCCGGATCCCGGGCCGCCGGAGATGGTCCGACCGGCCCCGCCCACACCGGCGGGAAGTGGCCCGGGGTCCGTTTCTCTTTTTTCCGGGCCCCGGCCCCGTGTTCCGCTAGCGCTCCTCCGCGCCCTTGCCGACCTGCTTGAGCTGGGCCGACATGTACGAGCGCAGCGAGTGGCCGCGTGCCGCCAGGTCCCAGGCGTAGCCCAGGGTCTCCCGGTTGTCGCCGAACAGGCCGTAGAGCCGGTGCGAGGCCGTCACGTCCAGGCCGGTGGAGGTGTGCAGCACCGCGTCCGTGGCCATCTCCACCCGGTTCGCGAAGACGTTGCCCGCGTACGACTCGAGGAAGCCCTCGTTGTGCGTGATGAGCACCTCCAGGTGGATCACCGGGGCGCCCTCCTCGCGGTTCGCCGTGTCCTCCTCCGACAGCGCCCGCCAGTAGCCGGACTCCTCGGTGACCAGGTCGCCCAGGGTCCCGTCCGCGTTCATCCGCCAGGCCGAGCTGCGGTACTCCAGGTAGGGCAGGTCCGGCCGGTGCTCGAACACGATCTCCTGGCCGAACTGGAACTCCTCCTCGTCGGCGTATCCGGCGACGCCGACGCCCTCCCAGCGGCCGAGCAGGAAGGACAGTTTCGCCAGATCGGGGTGTACATCATCGTGCATGACACCAGAGCGTAGCGGCCCCCGGCAGTGGGGCCGCCACCGCCATTCCGGGGTAGCCGACTGGACATGCCCAATTGGCCCCGCTTTCTCGGAGAACTGGTAAAGATGGTGGACGACGCGGCGTGTCCACGGGGCGCGTGACGACCCGCCCGCGTCCCTACCTCCGAAGCGCGTCAAAGGGGCGGCCTGTGTTACTGGTGATCGGTTCTGTGCTGTTCGTGGCCGCGCTGGTCCTGCTTCCGCTCGCGGCCCTGGCCCTGCGCCGCTGGCGTCGCCAGCTGGGGCTGGCCAGGCTGGAGCCGGCGGCCCTGGCCGCCCGGAACGGGCAGCGCGTCACGCTCACCGGGATCGCCGCCCCCGGGCCCGCCGGGGCGGTCGCCTCCGGGCTGGCCGGCGTGGAGTGCGTCTGGCACGGCCACGAGGTCCTCCGCCACTACCTGCCCCTCCAGCAGGAGGGCGCGGTGCAGGAGCGCACCTGCGACTCCATCGCCGACTACGGCTCCGAGGACCTGTTCGGCCTGGTCGCCGAGGGGCGGCCGCTGGACGGCGAGCGGATCTTCGTCGACCCCCGCGACGCCCCCCGCCCCCGGGACGCCGAGCTGTGCCTGAAGCGCGTCGTGGGCCGCCCCCAGCCCGGGGTCGCCTCGCCCGCCGACGACCTGCTGCCCCGGGTGCGCGGGCGCATCTCCGGGGTGTTCCGCGGCGAGACCATCGAGTTCGAGTACCGCGAGTGGGTCATCCGGCCCGGCGCGCGCGTGCGCGTCACCGGTGAACTGCGGGCCCGGGACGGCCGCATCGTCCTGACGGCGCCGAGCGACGGCGCCCTCACCGTCGAACACGGCGTGGTCGAGGGGCCCCGGCACGCCTCCCCGCGCCGCCGCGAGGCGCTGCTGGTCACGGTCGCCTTCGCGGTGACGGCCCTGTCCGGGGTGCTCCTGGTCCTGCTGGGGCTGTGAGCGCCCGATAGGCTGGCGGCCATGCCCCCTTCCCTAGTGATCAAGGTCACGGCCGGTGCCGACGACCCCGAACGCTGCAACCAGGGCTTCACCGTCGCCGCCACCGCCGTGGCCTCCGGCGTGCCCGTCTCCCTCTGGCTCACCGGCGAGGCCTCCTGGTTCGCCGTCCCGGGCCGGGCCGAGGAGTTCTCCCTCCCGCACGCCGCCCCGCTCGCCGACCTGCTGGCGGGCGTCCTGGCGGCCGGGAGCGTGACCGTGTGCACCCAGTGCGCGGCCCGGCGCGGCCTCACCGAGGACGACCTCCTGGAGGGGGCCCGCATCGCCGGGGCCGCCGCCTTCGTGGAGGAGATCACCGCCGACGGCGCCAGGCCCCTGGTCTACTGAGCCCGCCGCGGGGCCCGGACACGACGGTGCCCGCGCCCCCCGGGGGGGCGCGGGCACGGGAAACGGTGGGTGCTACTTCTTGCCCTGGTTGGCGACCGCCTCGATGGCGGCCTTCGCGGCCTCCGGGTCGAGGTAGGTGCCGCCGGGGACCTTCGGCTTGAACTCGTCGTCCAGGTCGTACACCAGCGGGATGCCCGTCGGGATGTTGAGCCCGGCGATCGTGGCGTCGTCGATCCCGTCCAGGTGCTTGACCAGCGCGCGCAGCGAGTTGCCGTGCGCCGTCACCAGCACGGTCCCGCCGGCGGCCAGGTCCGGCACGATCTGGTCGTACCAGTACGGCAGCGCCCGGTCGAGCACGTCCTTGAGGCACTCGGTGCGCGGCAGCAGCTCCGGCGGCAGGTCCGCGTACCGGGCGTCCCCGGCCTGCGAGTACGGGTCGTCGTCGGCGATCGGCGGCGGCGGGGTGTCGTACGAGCGGCGCCAGATCATGAACTGCTCGTCGCCGTACTCCTCGCGCGTCTGCGCCTTGTCCTTGCCCTGGAGGGCGCCGTAGTGGCGCTCGTTGAGCCGCCAGCTGCGCCGCACCGGGAGCCAGTGCAGGTCGGCGGTCTCCAGTGCGAGGTTCGCCGTGCGGATGGCCCGCTTGAGCAGCGAGGTGTGCAGGACGTCCGGCGTCAGGCCGGCCTCCTTGAGCAGCTCGCCGCCGCGGCGCGCCTCGGCCTCGCCGGCGGCCGACAGGTCCACGTCCACCCAACCGGTGAACAGGCCCTTCGCGTTCCAGACACTCTCACCGTGTCGGAGCAGTACCAGAGTTCCCATGCGGCAAAGCCTAGTGCCTGGCGGTGAACGCGCCCCGGCCCGGGGGAGGCGCTCGCCCCAAGGCCCCGGAATCCGGCGGGTGCCGCGCCGCTCAGCCCGCGTGGTCCTCGGGGGCGAGGTGGGCGAACGCGCGCAGGTTGCGCATGTCGTGGCCGCGCTCCGCGCGCCAGCGCCACTCCTTGCGGATCGCGGACGCGAACCCCCGCTCCAGCGCGCCGTTGAAGTTCTCGTCGGAGTAGGTGAGCACACAGCCCAGCAGCCGGTCCACCTCGTCGGGGGTGACCCCCTCCAGCGGCAGTCGCCCGCGGATGTACACGTCGCCGACCTCGTCGGCCGCGAACGCCATCCCGTACATGTCGGAGTTCTTGCGCATGAGCCACAGGTAGAACCCGGCGTGGTTCTCGTCCGGCTGACGGCAGAAGAACGAGGTGAGGGTGAGGCTGTGCGGTCCGGCCTCCAGCCACACCAGGGTCTTGAGCCTGGCCTTGCCCGGCAGGGTCACCAGGAACGACCCCTCGCGGGGGCGCTCCACCTCCAGGCCGGCCTCCGCCACCGCGAGGGCGATCGCCTCGATCGCCGCCGTGCGCGCCGTTCGTTCTCCCACGTCGTCCCGTTCCTCCCGTTACCGCGCCGCGCGTCAGCGCGCGGCGGCCAGCGACAGCCCCGCGGGCGCCGTGTACGGGGTGATGCTCGCGCGGTACACGTCGAGCAGGTCGTCCACCGTCCGGTCCCAGCCCAGGGTGGCGGCGTGCGCCGGGGCCGCCTCCGCCAGCCTGTCACGCCGGGCGGGCTCGGTGATCAACCGGTGCAGCACCGCCGCGTAGTCGGCCGGGTCGTGCCCGTCCACCAGGATCCCCGACCGGTCGCCGACGGCCGTGGTCAGTCCGCCCACCCGGGCGGCCACCACGGGGGTGCCGCAGGCCTGCGACTCCACCGCCACCAGCCCGAACGACTCCGAGTGCGAGGGCACGACCGTCGCCGTGGCGGCCCGGTAGTAGTCGGCCAGGCGCTCGCGCGACTGCGGCGGCTCCATGCGGATCACGTCGGCGACGCCCAGGGACCGCGCCAGGTCGGCCAGCATCCGGGGTTCGCGCATGCCGCCGCCGGACAGCCCGCCGACCACGCCCACGACCAGGCGCGAGCGCAGCGACGGGTCGCGTTCGATCAGGTGGGCGGCGGCGCGGACGAGCACGTCCGGTGCCTTGAGGCGCTGCACCCGGCCCACGAACAGCAGCAGCTCGGTGTCCGGGGCCAGCCCGATCCGCTCCAGGGCGGCGCGGCGCGGTCCCGGGGTGAACACGTCCAGGTCCACGCCCGGGGGGATCACGCTGATCTGGGGGTCCCGGGCCCCGTAGTGGTCCTTGAGCTGGCGGGCCTCGTCGTAGGTGTTGGCGATGAGCCGGTCGGCCTGGTGCACCAGCTGGTCCTCGCCGTGCACCCGCGCCTCCGGCTCGGGCAGGTCGCCCTCGGCCAGGGCGGCGTTCTTGACGCGCGCCATGGTGTGCATGGACTGCACCAGCGGCACGTTCCAGCGGCGGGCCGCGGCCACGCCGGCCTTCCCGGACAGCCAGTAGTGGCCGTGCACGAGGTCGTAGCGGCCGGGCTCGTCGTCGGCCTCCGTGCGCAGCATCCCGAAGATGAACGGGCACAGGTACTCGGCGAGGGTGTTCTTGTCGAGGTGGCCGTAGGGTCCGGCGGCCAGGTGGCGCACGGACACCCCGGGGGCCAGCTCGACCACCGGGGGCAGCTCGGGGGAGGTCGCGCGGGTGAACACGTCGACGGCGACGCCGCGCTCGGCCAGCCGCCGCGCCACCTCGACCACGTAGACGTTGAGGCCGCCGGCGTCGCCGGTACCCGGCTGGTCCAGCGGAGAGGTGTGCAGGCTGACCGTCGCCACCCGGGACGGAAGCGCCGCAGATCCTCCCACGGGAACGATTCCTGACACCGCCGGTCCTCTCAGGTCGTGTTCACACCTTTGTCATCAACAGCGACGAAGGTACACAGTGTTCCTGAGCGGACGGTCCGAGGGGGCGGGTGTTGACGGCCCGGCTCCTAGGGTGTAGTGGTCCAGCCCGACACGAGGAAGTCGACGGTTCCGGGCAGTGCGGACCCCCACGGGTCGGCGGAGCGGTGCCCGGAGTGATCCGCGTCCGGGGTGTGGGTGGCGACCGTCATACCCCGCTCGGCCAGGGCGTCGGCCAGGGGGCCGGTGCCCCCGCCGACCAGCAGGAGGCGGGTGGCCACGGGCTCGGCGACCTCGCCGCCGGCGGGGTTCCACAGCACCGCCTGGGAGACCTGGCGGGAGGCGGCCGCGGCCGGCGCCGCGTCGTCGGCGCCGCCGACCGCGCGCAGGGTGCGCGGGCGCTCGTGCGCGCCCTCGACCGCGCGTACCGCGGCACGGGTGAGGACGGTGGGCGCCCCGTCGGTGCGCTCGGGCACGGCGACCACGAACTCCACCCCGGTGCGGCACATCTCGCGGTCCAGCGCGGCCCGGGCGTCGCCGTCCACCGCACCGCGGTGGTCGGTGCCCGCCCCGTGCAGCAGGTAGAGCACGGGCAGGTCGGCGCTGTCGGGGCCGACCGGTCTGCGTATCCACAGCTCCCGTTCGCCCGCGGGCGCGGTCTCGTCGGGGATCGTGACGACCTCCGCCGGTGCGGACTGGACGCAGGCGGAGACCTGGCCGGGCCGGGGGAGCGGGGCGGGCAGGCCGCTCTCCCGCGGCGGCAGCAGGGCGCTGCCCGCCAGGGCGGGGTCGGGGCCCAGATGGGCGCCGACCCGTTCCACGAGTCCTTCGGGCGGCAGGGCGGCGAGCGCGGCGGCGGCCGCGGCGACCAGGCCGGAGGAGACGAGTACGAAGGCGCGCTGGGAGAACGTGGAGAACACCGGTGGCCTCGGAGGGGCTCGGGGGTCAGGGGCATCCCGCTGAAGAACCAGGGGTGTCACCCATGGTAATCACCCGTGTGTACTCCGTGTGGGAAATGCGGAGCCCGCCCACGGAGGCACCCTCCGCGGCGCCCTCGGCCACGGTGGTGTCACACCGTCAGCGCGTGCCGCAGCCGCAGGTCCTCCGGGTAGGGGCGCAGGTAGGTCTGCACGCGCAGCCACTCCGGCCCGTCCGCCTCGCCGTGGTGGCGCAGCAGCGCCACCGGCAGGCTGAGCGGGGCCCGTTCCTCCCGGTAGTCCTCGATCGCAGCGAGCAGGTCGTGCCTGCGCGCGTCGTCCAGGCCGTCGCTGATCATCCCGAACGCGTGCTGGAGCGCGTTGGCGTGCCTGCCGCGGCTCACCCGCACCGAGAGCGCCCGGTTGAACGCCTCCGTGTAGTCGCGCCGCGTCGCCTCCGGGTCGGCGCTCCCGGCCCCGGCCACGATCCGCCCCGTCTCCCGGTACCCCTCGGGGGAGTGGGCCATCAGCTGGAGCTTGTGCCGCGTCTGGAAGGCCACCAGGTCGCGGGGCCGCCAGCCGGACTCCCACAGCGTGCGCAGCCGTGCGTGCGCGAAGACCCTCTCCACGAACGCCTCGCGCAGCGCCGGGTCCGAGAGCCGCCCCTGCTCCTCCACCGGCAGGTCGGGCAGCAGCTCGGTGAGCCGGGCCGCGAAGGCTCCCCGCCCCTTGCCGTCCACCCGCTGCTTCTCCTCGTTGAACACCGGAAGGCCCAGCAGCCCGCAGCTGGGCGACTTGTTCTTGAGGACGTACCCGTCCAGGCCGCGCAGCTCCTCCAGCCGCGCGTCGGCGATGCCCGCCAGCTCGTCGGTGCGGTCCGAGCCGTCTCCGCTGGAGATCACCCGGTCCCCGCCGTCGCGGCGCTGGAGGTGCAGGGTGGGCCGCGGGGTGCCCAGGCCGATCTCGGCCTCCGGGCACACCTCGGTCCACTCCACGTAACGGTCGAGTTCATCGGTGAGGAAGCGGTACCGCGAGTGGCCGCCGTTGTACCGGACGGGAACGCCCAGCAGGCAGCTCGACGCCCCGATCCGGGGCCTGACCCCGGCCTTCTCCGCTTCGGGAGTGACAGTGTCCATGTACTTCCCCTGCCCGTTTCCGCGGCGGACCGTCACCGGTCGCCGACCTGTGCACTCACTGTGTCATTCGTTCGCGGAGAGTGAGAGGATGGTGTGTCATGGAACACGCCGTCGTCCTGTTCACGCAGGACCTGCGCCTGCACGACCACCCCGCCCTGACCGCCGCCCTGCGCGACGGCCGGCGCGTGCTCCCGGTGTTCGTGCTCGACCCCGTGCTCCTGGGCCGCTCGGCCCGCAACCGGGTCCGTGCCCTGCCCGGCATCCTCCGCGGGCTGCGCGGGGACCTGCGCGCCCGCGGCGGCGACCTGGTCGTGCGGCGCGGCGACACCGCCGCGGAGGTCGCGGCCCTGGCGGCGGAGGCGGGGGCCCGGACCGTCCACCTCACCGAGGGTGTCTCCCGGGCCGCCGCCCAACGCGAGGAGCGGCTGCGCGCCGCCGGGCTGCACGTGGTCTCCCACCCGGGCCTGACCGTGGTGCCGCCCGGGGACGTCACCCCGGCCGGAGGCGACCACTACAAGGTGTTCACGCCCTACCTGCGCGCCTGGGAGGCCCACCCGTGGCGGGCGGTCCTCCCGGCCCCGGGGGCCGTGCCGGTCCCCGGCGGGGTGGACCCCGGGGAGATCCCCGCCCGCCTGGACGAGGGGCGCGGAGAGGCCGCCGAACGGCCGATCACCCTGGGGGAGGAGGCCGCCCGGCGGCGGCTGCGCGCCTGGCTCGACGGCGGCCTGGCGCACTACGCGCAACGGCACGACGACCTGCCCGCCGGGGCGACCTCGCACCTGTCCGCCGACCTGCGCATGGGCTGCCTCTCGGCGCTGGAGGCGGCGACGCTCGCCCGGGACGAGCCGGGCGGCGCCGAGTTCGTCCGCCAGCTCGCCTGGCGCGACTTCCACCACCAGGTCACCGCGGCCTTCCCCGACATCGCCGTGCGCGACTACCGGCCCCGCGGCACCCGGTGGCGCGACGACCCCGCGGCGCTCGAGGCGTGGAAGGAGGGCCGCACCGGGGTGCCCATCGTGGACGCGGGGATGCGCCAGCTGCTGAGCGAGGGGTTCATGCACAACCGCACCCGCATGATCACCGCAGCGTTCCTCACCCGCACCCTGGGGATCCACTGGCGGGCCGGGGCCGGGCACTTCGCCGACCACCTGCTGGACGGGGACGTCGCGAACAACCACGGCAACTGGCAGTGGGTGGCCGGCACCGGCAACGACACCCGGCCGAACAGGGCGTTCAACCCCCTGCGCCAGGCGCGGCGGTTCGACCCGGAGGGCGTGTACGTGCGCCGGTACGTGCCCGAGCTGGCCGGCCTGCCCGGCCGCGCCGCGCACACCCCGTGGGACTCGCCGCGCCCGGGCGCCGACTACCCGCCGCCCATCGCCTCCCCGGGGTCCTGAGCCCCGGGGGTCACTGGACGCAGAACTCGTTTCCCTCGACGTCCAGCATCACCACGTGGTGCGTCCCCGGCTCCCGGACCGTGCGCACCACCGTTGCGCCCAGCCCCACCAGGCGCTCGACCTCGGCATCGAGCCGCTCGGGGCCCGCGTTGACGTCGATGTGCCAGCGGTTCTTGACGGTCTTGGGCTCGGGCACCTGCTGGAACAGCAGGCGGCGGCCGCTGGGCCGGTCGCGCACGGCGGCCGCGGTGACCCACGCCCGCCGGCCGCCGACCAGGGTGGTGTGCTCGTCCAGTTCGATGACCCCGTCGGCGGCCAGCCGCTCGATGAGGTCCTGGTGGTCCTCCACCTCGTAGCCCAGCGCCGCCGACCAGAAGGCGGCCATCCGGTGCGGTTCGGCGCAGTCAACGGTGAGCTGCCAGTCGTGTGCCATGTTCGCCCTCCTCCGGTGCGGGTCCCCGCCACCTTCCTACCGCGCGGCGGCGACGATCGGGCCGCCGCGCGCCGGGCCGCGCTCAGGAGGGGTCGAAGGCGTCCCGGAAGGCCGCGAGCGCCGCGTCGTCGAACAGTACGACCCGGATCAGCGGCACCCGCACCGGAGCGGTGTGCAGCGCCTCGGCGGTGATCCGGGCGGCGTCCTCCATCGGCCACCGGTACACCCCGGTGGAGATCGCCGGGAAGGCCACCGATTCGGCGCCCAGCCCGGCGGCCACCCGCAGGGATTCGGTGTAGCACGAGGCCAGCAGGGCGGAGCGGTCCTCGGTGGCGCTGTACACCGGGCCGACGGTGTGGATCACCCAGCGGGCGGGCAGCAGCCCGGCGGTGGTCGCCACCGCCCGCCCGACGGGCAGGCCGCCGCCGTACCGGGAGGCCCGCAGCGCCCGGCACTCCTCCAGGATCGCCTTGCCGCCCTTGCGGTGGACGGCCCCGTCCACCCCGCCGCCGCCCAGCAGGGAACTGTTGGCGGCGTTGACGATCGCGTCCACCCGCTGCTCGGTGATGTCGCCCTTGACGACGGTGATCCGACTGCGCTCCTGGGTGCCCATGGCCCTCGTTCCCCCGGTTCCGGGACGGTCCTGTGCGGGACGGCAGTATCGCACCCCGCGGCGGCCGCGGGGCGGCCCGGAGGCGAATCGCCTCACAGATCCCTCAGGTCACGTCGGCGCCGAAGGGCGGAATAGGGACGTCGTCCTCCTCGTTCCGGGGACGGAGAACCCTTGCCCTGCGGGACATCACGATTTAACGTGGGGGTACGACAGTGCGTAGTACGACCATAGCCTGTCTTTTTTTGTGACCAAAATGAGACGCTGACCTGCGGAAACTCCGCCGTGCCCGAAAACGGGACCGGCGCACAGAGCTAAGTGGGGGTGCTATTTCAGCACTCCGATTCCTTCCTCTGGAGGTCCGCATGCCGCGAGGCGCCCGCTACCCCGACCCCTCACCCGACTGCGTCCTGTGGCGCCTGCGCGACTCCTGGGGCTACTCCCTGGACGCCGCCGGCCGCAGCGACAAGACCAAGCGCAACTACTTCTTCAGCATGGCCAGGCTCGGATGCTACCTGGAGGACAACGACCTGCCCACCGCCCCGAAGAAGATCCGCCGCCAGCACATCGAGGCGTTCCTCGTCGACACCCGGGAACGCACCTCCTCCGGGAACGCCGCGTTCCACTGGCGCAACCTCGGCGCCCTGTTCCTGTGGTTGCAGGAGGAGGGCGAACTCGGCAAGAAGAACCCCATGGAGAAGGTCCCCCAGCCGACCGCGCCGGACATCCCCCGACCCCAGCTCGAGGACGACCACATCCGGGCCCTGCTGGACACCTGCCCCGAGAAGTCGCGGGACTTCTTCGACCGCCGCGACCGGCTCGTCATCCGCCTCCTGGTGGACACCGGCATCCGCGTGTCCGGCCTGGCCGGGCTGCGCTACGACCCCGCCCCGGAGCACCGGGAGCTGGACAACCCGGGGATCAACGACGTGTTCCTGGCACAGAAGCTGCTCCGGGTGCGGCTGAAGGGCGGCCGGGTCATCATGGTCCCGTTCGGCAAGGCCGCGGCCCGGGAGGTGGACAGGTACCTACGGGCGCGCGCCCTGCGCCCCCAGGCGCCCTCCGGGGCGTTCCTCCTGGGAATCCAAGGGCCGCTCGGACCCAAGGGCATCCAGAAGCTCCTCAGCCGCCGCGCGGAGCAGGCCGGGCTGGACACCGCGGTCCACCCGCACCGGTTCCGGCGCACGTTCGCGCACCTGTGGAAGAAGAACGGCGGCGGAGACGCCGAGCTGATGAGCATCGCGGGTTGGAAGAACCGAAGGATGATCGACCTGTACGCCGGGTACGCCGCCCAGGAGCGCGCTCATGCGGCCCACGTCCAGTTCTCCCCCGGCGACCGGTTCTGACCCCGAACGCGCCAGCGCCCCCTACCGACTCCCGTGACGGTAGGAGGCGCTGCGGTGTATGCCCTGAGGCGGGCGAGCGCCTAGTTCAGCAGCCAGGCGTGCGGGAAGCGCTGGATGAGACGGCCCTCGCCGAGGTCCTCCAGCAGCTCGGCGTCGACCGGGCCGACCTCCCACCCGGGATCCCACCAGTCGTCCGGCCGGTGCCCCTCGTAGCGGAGCAGGTCGATGCCTGCGGCCAGGCTGAGGCGGCACCGGATCCAGTGCGGGAGCTTCAGGTCGGTGGCGTACCGGTGGACGACCTCGCCGTACTCCGCGCCGTGCCGGACGACGATGAGGTGGTCGCCCGTGTGCAGCTCGCGGTGCATGTAGGCGAGGCGGGTGGGCATGGTGTTGACGGTGACGAACAGGTGCGGGTGTCGAGGGCGGACGGCGCGCCGTTGCGCCGGGGGGCGGTTGTGCAGCATGAGCATCCCCTCCCATGTGCTGCTGGGGGTCCCGCTTGGGGGCGGGGATGATCATCGTAGGGCGTAAGGATGTTTGAATCCAGGTCTCTGACCAGCCCATTTCACTGCGTGTGTGTTCGAAAGACATTCCGTAACCGGTTTACCGCATGGGTGTCCTCACCCGGCCATTTCCGGGGCCCTAGGTCAGGTTTGGTCCTCTACCCGTTTGCGCTCCCGGCGCATCAGGTCGGCGTCGAACGCCATCTCCGCCTGCTCCATGGCCCGCTCGATCATCGCCCGCTCCTCCTCGGGGGAGAGGCCGGCGTCCCGTGACCGCTGCTGGAGGGTTTCGACCAGCCGCCATGCCTGGCCGGAGTACGGGCTGACCATCTCCTCCTGGCCGTCGTCCATCTCGATGCCGAGGTCTGCGGCGATCCCCGGGTACCCGGCGCCTATGCACAGCCGCTTGATGATGGCCCGGTACTGGTCCGTGGGGTGCTGGCGCAGCAGTTCCGCGGCCAGGTCGCGGACGGCGTCGTAGTTGGGCCGGTGCCCGCCCCCGGACCAGCGGCTCACCTGGGAGCGGCTGATCTGTGCAAGTCCGGCAAGTTCGGTGAAGGTGTGGTCCAGGGCTCGTAGCTCGCGCAGGGCCCGGGCGAGGAGGGCAGGGTCCCATCCCAGCGGGGAAGTGGTGTGCATGCACCGCACAATATCCCCCTCGGTCCAAGGGTGTTAGGGCCGCCTTTCCTATTGATACCAAAAGGGTAGGGCCGTATTACCCCTAGCTATCGCCTGTGCGCCCCATGCACACACCCCCCAAACCGCAGGTAAACCCTCGTTGCGCGCATGCGCCGCACGGGGTAGTGTGCGGTGCATGCACAGCACACTGAGGCCGGATTCGGCCATAGGGGTTGCGGTGCGCCGCACGGAATGGCAGAGGCGCATGCGCGCCGCCGGCCTGCGCACCTCCACCGCGCAAGGGGAGGCGCTCGGCGTCTCGCACTCCACCGCGCTGCGTGTCGCCCGCGGGGAGGTGGCGCCCTCCACCAGCGTCATCGGCCGCGCCATGCTCCTCCTCGGCGCCCGGTTCGAGGAGCTGTTCGAGATCACCGAGACCAATGCCGATGCCGAGGAGGCCGCGTCCTGATGTCCACACCCGAGCAGCGGCGCTCCGCCGCATCCCTCGCCGCGAACGTCTCCTGGGCCAAGACGGCGAACTGGTCCGAGCGCACCGCGCCCGCCCGCGCCGCCCGCGACCAGAAGTTCCTCGACCAGGTCCCGCCGGAGATCACCGACCCCGTGCAGCGCGCCAAGATCGCCGAGGCCGCCCGCCGGGCGCACTACCAGCGCATGGCCCGCGCGTCCCACGCCGCCCGCCGCGCGAACTCCGCAGCCAAGCGCGCCGCCTGACCCGCCCCTGGACACGACGAAGCCCCCGCGCATCCGCCAAGACACCGCGAGGGCTCGAAGAGAAAGGTCAACCTCTCATGCCCCAGCCTACCAAGTCCGCCCTACGCGACGCCTACGAGGCCGCCCGCGCCACCGTGGCCGCGCTCGCCCCGCTCATCGCCGACACCGGCCAGCCCTCCCAGACCACCACCGCCGAAACCCTGGCCGCACTCACCCGCGAGGACGCCCCGGCCGCCCTGTGGCGCCTGGGCGCCTACGCGGGCGAGGGCCTGGAGGGACAGATCGTCGGCGACCAGGACAGCACGAGCCGCCGCCGCGCGCTCGCCGCCTGGCAGCGGGTCCTCGGCGCCGGCCCCGTCGAAGCGCGCCGCATCGGAGACGCCGAGCACCTGTACGTCCGCGGCTCCTACCAGGGTGTGGCCGTCACGGTCGTCACCGTGGTGGACGCCGACCAGCCCGCCGTGGCGGTGGCGTCGTGACCCTCTCCGAGATCCAGGACCTCGCCGAGGTCACCCTGCCCGTGCTCACCCTCGTCGCCTTGGCCGGGGTCGCGTTTATCACCTGGTACATCACCGGCGCCGTCACTCGCCATCTCCGCCGAGTCGTCCGCCGCCAGGACCGGACCATCCGCGCGCTGGAGGGCCAGCTCTCCGACGCGGAGGCCCAGCTCTCCGAGGCCGAAGCGGTCATCGCCCGGATCACCGGCGGTACCGACGAGATCATCGCCGCCGCCCGCGGCGCGCACCGCCGCACCCAGGAAGGGGCCCACGGTGTCTAGGCCCCGCCTGCCGCTCAGGTGCGGCACCCAGCGCGCGTACCGGGCACACCTGTCCGCCGGCGAGCCCATCGACGAGCTGTGCCAGGTCGCGAACTACCGCGGCCGCACCGTCACCGAGGCGGACTTGGTCGTTCCGCTGCCGCCGAAGTGCCGGTGCTCCGCGTGCTGCTGCGACCTCGGCGGTGTCCACTGCCGCCAGGCCGGGTGTGCCTACTGCCTCACGACCGCCGCCATCCAGGAGAAGACCCATGTCTGAGCCGTGCCGAGACTTCACCACCGACCCGGACACGCCAGGGGTCGACGTGTACTGCGAACACCCCGACGGTCAGGGCCACACCGGCGACCACTCCGCCCCGTCCGCCGGGCTCACCTGGGGGACCCCGCTGGCGCCGTTCTCCAAGGGCGACCAGGTCCGCCAGCGCTACGGCGACGACCGGGTCCGCACGGTCACCGGTGTCGTTCAGACCGGGCCCCGCACCGGGTACCTGTACCTCGACGGCGGCACCCGCAACGGGACCGGCCCTGTCGACCCGTCCGGGTACGTCCGCACCGACGCCCCGCGGCCGAACCCGGACGGCACCCCGACCCACCAGGTCCTCCTGCTCTCCGAGATCACCGGCGAGACCCCCGGCGACGTCGTGGACCTGCTGGCCGAGGACGCCGACGCCCTGTGGGAGAAGGCCTACACGGCCTGGTCCATCGACCGGGCCGACCTCGACCGGTACAAGCACGGACACGACCCCGTCCTGGACCGGGTCGCCCAGCTCGAACGCGACACCGGACGCCTGGAGAAGCGCACCGACGAGATGTTCGCCGTGGACGGCCGGATCGTCACCCGAGTCGACGCCGCGGAGAAGGAGCTGCGCGCCCTCACCGACCGTCTCCGACCCGTCGAGTACACCGTCGGCCCGCAGGTCTGGTCCGACGCCGCCGCCCCCGGCGGCATGGTGTGCTCCGCCGCCTCCAGCACGGGCTCCGGCGGCATCTGCGGGATGCCGGTCGAGTCCGAGCCGTGCCGGGAACATTCCCTCGACGGGCGCCTGGCCGCAATGCAGGACCAGGTCAACGACCTCCTCGCCCGCGTGAACGCTCTGGGCCTGGCCGCTGACGACCGTCCCTCCTTCATCACCCCGGGGACGGACGGATGAGCAGCGAACCCCCGACCCCGGCCCAGATCGCCCACGCCCTCGCCGACCTCCTCGCCGCCCACCCGGGCCTGCCCGCCCTGGTGTGGACCATCCACCCCGACGGAGGCACCTGGTCCGAGGAACACCTCGTCGGCCGGTACGACCGGCCCCCCGAGTCCGCCACCGACCGGCAGGCCACCGACCGGATCGCCGCCGTCCGCGCCTGGGCGACCGCCCTCGGAGTTCCCGCCGAGGTCACCGGCACGCACCTGGCCACCGTCCAGGCCCGCGCCACCCTGCCAGGCGGAGCCCGGGTGTTCATCGGCGAGACCGTGTACCGCTTCCAGATCCCGGCCGACCTCACCGGCTCGCCGGCCGACCTTCCGGCCCCGCCGCCGTTCTGACCACCCACCCAGGGCGCCGCCCCGCCTCGCTCACCGGGGCGGCGCCCACCCCACGGAAGGACCCATCGTGGACCTGAAGCTCTGGAGCTTCCCGGACACCGGCGCCGGGCTCCGATCCATCCAAGACGACGACGGCCTGCCCCTGTTCGTTGCCTCCGACGTCGCCGCGATCCTCGGTTATCGGATGGCGTCGGACATGACCCGACGCCTCGACGACGACGAGAAGGGTACGCGTTCAGTGCGTACCCCTGGTGGCGACCAGGTGATGACCGTCATCACCGAGCCCGGCCTCTACTCCGCGATCATCGGCAGCAAGATCCCTCAGGCCCGCGCCTTCAAGCGGTGGGTCACCCACGAGGTGCTTCCGACGCTCCGCCGGACCGGCCGGTACGAGATCGTCCCGACCGTTCCGGACATCCCGCGGACCTACGCCCAGGCGCTCCGGGCCGCTGCCGAAGCGGAGGAAGCCCGCGAACTCGCCCAGGCCGAGCTTGCCATCGTCCAGCCCAAGGCCGAGTCCTGGGACTACCTGGCCTCCAGCGAAGGCGACCTGTCCGTCTCCGACGCCGCGAAGATCCTCTCCCGCGACCCCGCGATCACCATCGGCCGCGGCCGCCTGTTCGACCACATGCACGCCGAGCGGTGGGTGTACCGACAGAAGTCGGACGGCCGGTGGCGTGCCTACCAGACCCAGGTCGACGCGAAGCGCCTGACCGAGATGCCGCAGTCGTTCGAGCACCCGGACACCGGAGAGCGCACAGTCAGCACCCCTCAGGTCCGCATCACCCTGAAGGGCCTGCACGAACTCCACCGCCGTCTGGGCGGGGTGCGCCAGCTCCAGCTCCCCGCGGGTGGGGCCGCCGCATGAGCACCAAGATCCGCAAGTACCCCATCGACTACCGGCCGCTCGCGCCCACCCCCGTGTGGGAACTCGCCCTCGGCCGAGCCACGGTCGCGCTGCACACCGAGGACTCCGTCGCCGACCGCCGGGCACTGCTGGACATGCTCGGCCTCGGCCCGGATGCAGGTCCCCGGGTGCGCCTGGCCGCTCTGGAGCACCGGCCCGACCTCCACCTCCGGCGCGCACCGGACGCCCCGCCAGCCATGGCCCCGCCGTCAGCCGCCGTGCTGGCCGCCCGCGCCGCGGCCAAGCGCCGCCGCCATGAGGCCGCCGCCGACTACTTCCGCGCCCAGGGCCTGCGTGGCTCTGCTCTGCGTGCAGCTCTCGCCCGTCTGGGGGGTTGACCATGTTCCGTGCCTTGCGCTCCGCGCTGGTCCGCCTGCGCCGCCCCGCTGCACCGCCGGTGCCCGCGCCGTCCCGGGCCACCCCCGTCGGCGAACTCCAGGTGTTCGTTGGCGCGGACGTGTCCGAGTTCATCGACCAGCTCGACGACACCGCCCGAGCCCTGGCCGCCGCCCCTGACCTTGGACCGGCGCCGCTGCCGGTGCGCACCCCCGGCCTGGCCGGCGCCCGACGCCACGTCTGGGACGCGACCGGCCATGCCCTGGGGGCCGTCCGCGCCATGTCCGCGTGGGCTGACGACCGGCTCGACGACGCCCGCTCCTCCGAGGCCGACGTCCGCCACCTCGCCGCGCTCCACCAGATCGACGCCGCCCTGGACGCCCTGGCCGCGGCCCGCACCGCCCTGAAGGGACCCCGATGACCGCCGAACGCGCCGTGACCACCTACCTCCAGGAGCACGGGTTCCCCGACGCCGTCGACACCCTCGCCCGGATCACCGGCACCGGGCCCGTCCACTGGCAGGTCGCGGACCGCGACGCCGAGCACGCCGGCGACGCCCTGGTGGCCGACTGGCTGGAGGAGACCCGCACCGCCGCCACCACCTACCGGGCCCACCTCGGGATCCTCGTCACCCCCCGCGCCGACCACGGGCCTGCCCGGGTCGCGTCCTGGTGGGCGCACGTGGACGTCGGCGCGCTCGCGCGGGCGATGCGCGGCCGCCTGGTGCTGCCGGAGGAGGTGTCCGCGGGGATGGTGCGCATGCACCTGTCCACGGCGGTGCTGCTGGCCCGGGCTGCCGGGTACGGGGCCCCGCTCGGGATGGGGGCCGCGGCATGAGCAGCGACGGGTTCCTGGAAACCCTGCCCCCCGACCACCGGCCGCGGCTCACCCACGCCGAACTGGCCGCGAAGATCCGCTCCCGGCCCGGCCTGTGGAAGCAGGTGGGCTCCTACGCCTCCCGGGACGGCGCGTCGGCGGCCGCGTCGATGATCCGCACCGGCCAGCGCCCCGCCTGGCGCAAGCGCCCTGACGGCCGGTACGAGGCCGAACCGCGCACGACGAAGAAGCGCGAGCACCTGGTGTTCGTCCGCTGGATCCCCACCACACCGAGGAGTTCCTGATGACGACCGTGAAGATCAAGGGCGGCAAGCCGTCGAAGAAGGTCGGCGAGGCGTTGCAGGGGCCCGCGGACGAGATGTTCTCCCGCCCGTCGGGGACCTGGTTGGCGGTGATCGAGCTGTCCCACCACAAACGGTCCGAGACCGTCGAGACCGACGACGACTACGACTTCATCGCCCGGGACGTCGAGGTGCGGATCAGCCGCCTGGAGGTCGTCGGCGGGACGGAGGACCAGGAGGTCATCCAGGCGTTCCTGGACAAGCTGACGAACGCCCGGAAGTCGGCGGGCACGCTGTTCGACCCGGCCGTCCGGGACGCCGGGCTGTGAGAGGTGCTGTGAGCCTGCCCGCCGTGGCTGCTGGGGGATCCCCGGTCACGGCGGGCACCATCAGCTCTCCCCCTGCTGTGCTGACCACTTCTTCGCCCACTCCAGCCACTCCACGGGGACCACGGCGGCCTGGGGCTTGTCCCGTCGCATCAGCAGCACCGGCTCGCCGAGGAGGCGGACCTGATTGACGACCTCGGTCAGGTTCGCGCGGGCCTCGGAGATGCCCATGGTCTTCGTCTCGTCGCTCATAGAGACAGGGTACATTCCAGCTTGCTTGTACAACAAGACGCGTTGTACAGTTCGAGCATGGGGCGATCGCCCCACCAGCACCGACTTCAAGAAGTGGAGGACGCCGTGAGCTACGCAGACATCGTGCGAGGCGCGTTCGGCGGCGACCGCTTCACCATCATCAGCAACCTCGCCGCCCGGGACCGACGCCTGTCCTACCGGGCCCGCGGCCTGCTCACCGCCATCGGCTCCCACCGCGAAGGCTGGGGCATCACCGCCGAGAAGCTCGCGAAGGACTCCCCCGACGGCATCGCCGCCGTCCGCTCCGGCCTCAAGGAGCTGGAGGCGTGCGGCTACCTCCGCCGCTACCGGGTGCGCGACGAGCTCGGCCGCCTCGGCGGGGCCCGGTGGGTGATCACCGACGACCCGGACAGCATCGACGCGCGCGTCGCCGAACTCGCCCAGGAGATCGGCGAACAGGGCATGGACCTGTTCCAGCGCCAAAACCCCAGGTCAGAACCTACATGCGATTCCCCTACGTTGGCTGAACCTACGGTGGCTGAGCCTACGGAAGCTGATCGCACACCTAAGAAGACCAGCCACAAGAACACCAGTGTTGAAGAACAGGGGAGGGAGGAGGAGGGCGCGCAGGCGCGCGCGAGCGAGAGCGACACCGACGGCGAGTGGGGCATCCCCGACCGGCCGCGACCGGCCGCCGACACCGGCACCCTGTTCGCCCGCTCGGTCATCTCCGGCATCGCCGAGGAGACCGGCCTGGGCCTGGAGCCGTGGCAGCACCGCCGTCTCGTGCTGGAGCACCTGCCCGCCGCACTGGACGCCGTCCACGCCCTGGGCGACGACGCGATCAGCGGCACCGAGCTGGTCGAGTGGCTGCGCGCCGACCACGACACCTCCATGTCCCTGTACGCGGTCCTGTCGACCCGCTGCCGCCCCGACTACCTGCGCGAGGCCCTGCCCGTGTGGGTCGCCCGCACCCGCACCCCCGGCGGCTTGGCCGCCCCCTCCAAGCCCGCATCCCGCCCCCGCCCGGCGGCCGACACCGAGCCCGAGCCCTTCACTGCCGGGTGGAACCCCACCATGTGCGCGGTCCACCCCTCCGTCGCCCTCACCGCCGACGCCACCGGCCGCCTCACCCGCTGCCACCGCTGCGAGGACATCCCCGCCCCCGAGGCGCCCGCCGGAACCCCGGACCCGTCCCCGGAGGACCTGGCCGACGCCATCGGCGCCGCCATGGGCACCACCGGCGAGCCCGAGCTGCCGCCGCACTGCGGTGCCCGGAACTGCCTGCACACCACCCGACACCTGACCCGGCCGACCCCGGACGGGAGCGACTTCGAGGACCTCGGCCCGTGCCCCCGGTGCCACCCCGACCACGCCACGGAGCGTGCCGCATGACCGACACCGCGCGCGCCGCCGCGCTCGAGACCATCGCCCGGCACTTGGCCGAACGCGACCGTACCCCGTCCGCCGACCGGCCCGACCCGGAGGTCGACGCCGCCGTCCTCCTCCAGGGCCTCGTCGCCCAGGGGTGGAGGCCCACCGCGGCCCGGCCTGCCCCGGCCTGGACGCCCAGCAGCGGCCGCCCGGCCGAACCGGACGCCGTCCGACAGCACGCCGCCGCCGCCCGCGCCGCACTCGCCGGCCAGACCGAGGAGCCCACCGATGAGCGTTGAACCCGGTCCCACCGACCACGGCCAGTGCCGTGAGTTCCTTCGCCGCCGCGCCGCCGCCCACGGCCTGGACGTCACCGTCAGCACCGCCCCGCCCATCGTGATCGGCCCCTACCCGCCCGAGGGCTACGAGTGCCCGCACGGCACCACCTACTGGCTGGAGCCCACCGGCGAGCAGATCGCCGAGTGGGTCCGCACCGGAACCCGCTGAGGAGCAGCATGAGCACCGACACCCCCGCCCGGCCGACCCAGGCCGACGCCCAGACCGCTATGGCCGCTCTAGGCGACGCCCTGCTGGAGGACGTTGCTGCCCCCGCGGTCGGTTACCTCCAGGACCGGCTCACCGAGCACGGTGAAACCCCGCTGTGGGGCCACGACACCGCACTGGTGGTCGCCGCCGTGGCCTTGGCCGTCCAGGCCTACGCCGAGCGCACCGAATCGTCCCCGGTTGCTGCTTGGTGGGACAACGCCACCACCCGCGACGAGAACGGCGTCACCTGGGTGATGTGCGTCGCCGCCGACACCGGTCGGCCCATCGCCCTGGCTCTCGACGAGGAACACGCCGAGGCGCTCGCCGGCGCCCTGCTCGACACCGAGGACGGCGAGCAGGTGCCCCCGGCCGGGCTGGAGGACGCCATAGCCGCCGCCACCGAGGCCGTGCGGGACGCCGCGACAGCGGAGATCGCCACCCGGGATGCACGCATCCGCGAGCTGGAGGCCGAAGTCGCCATCCTCCAGGCCGCCGACGTCGACCCCGACGACACCCTGCTCACCGGCATCGGCGGAATCCCCGGCGAGGGTACCGAGATCCGGCTCCGGCCGCCTGAGGAGCTGATGAAGGTCATGGTCGCCTCCATGGTCGCGATGCTCAACGGCGCCCAGAACTACGTCGAGCTGGAGCTGCGCGCCGCTGGCGACCCGGAGAAGTACCTGGTGCGTGTCCAGCGCGCGAAGGGGAAGACGCCGAACACGCTGCGCGAGGAGGCCGAGCAGCGCGCCCGCGCCGCCGAGGCCCGGGCCACCGAGCTGGAGGAGGCGCTGAAGCGCGCTACCTCCCTGCATCATCCCGGCCCCGAAGGCGACTACGACGACGAGTGCATGGAGTGCGGTAGCCGCTGGCCGTGCGCCACGAAGAAGGCCACCAGCAAGGCGCTCGCCCAGGAGGCCACCGATGGCTGACCGCCCCCGCACCCGCGCCGAGCGCGCCGCGTTCCTGTGCATGACCCTGGAGGAGCTGGACCAGCTCGACGCCCTGTCCGCCCTGATCCACCGCGAGCGGGTCGCGGCCCCTCGGATGGCCGCCCGCTACGACGAGGCGTGCGCGAACGTCGCTGAGCTGCACGAGGAGACGGTGCGCCAGCGCCGCCGCATCGCCGCCCTGGAGGACCAGCTCGCTGACGCCCAGGCGCTGGCCGACCGCCGGTGGGTGGCCTGGCACTCCGCCCGACGCCGCGCTGAGGCCTACGGCGAGGGCATCGTCCGCCTGACCGAGGACCGGGACGCCTGGAAGGGCTGGTGCAAGGCCGCCGAGGAGCGCCTCGCCGCCACCACGGCCCCGCACCGCGCCGAGGCCCGCCTGGCCGACGACGCCCAGCCGACCACGGGAGGTGGACAGTGAGCACCCAGACCGCCCTGTTCTCCCACCCCGACGCCGACGTCACCCCGGACCTCACCGCCTATGACGTCATCCTGATCAACTCCTCCGGCGGCAAGGACTCCCAGGCGATGCTCGACTACGTCGCCGAACTGGCCACCGCCGCCGACGTCACGGACCGCATCACCGTCCTGCACAACCCCCTCGGCCGCGTCGAGTGGCCCGGAACCTCAGAGCTGGCCCGCGAGCAGGCCGAGCACTACGGGGTCCGGTACGAGGAGCGCAAGCGCGAGAAGGGTGACCTCCTCCAGCAGATCGAAGAGCGGGGCATGTGGCCGTCCGCGAAGGCCCGCTACTGCACCAGCGACCAGAAGCGCGGGCCCGGCCGCCGCCTCATCACCGAACTGGTCGCCGAACTCAACCTGCCCAAGGGGCGCCAGGCCCGCGTGCTGTACGCGCTCGGGCTCCGCGCCCAGGAGTCCCGGGGCCGCGCCAAGCTCACCCCGCTCATGGAGAACTCGGCGACGTCCGGAGTCCGGGAAGTCACCACCTGGCACCCGATCCTGCACTGGACCGCCGACCAGGTGTGGGCGCGCATCCACGCCTCCGGTGTCCGCTACCACGAGGCCTACGACCAGGGCATGCAGCGGCTGAGCTGCTCCTTCTGCGTACTGGCCACGGCCGAGGACCTGGTGTGCGCCGCCCGTCTGCGCCCCGACCTGGCCGCCGAGTACGTGGCCCTGGAGGAGCGCATGGGCCACCAGTTCAAGGCGGACTTGTCCATGGCGGACGTGCTCGCCGAAGCCCAGCGCCGCGCCCGGCCGACCGTGGGGGGTGGACGGTGAGCACCCCACCCCCGCCGATGACCGCCGAGACAGCCGCGTGGATCAGGGAGCACGCCCACCGGCCCCAGCACGGCCGCCGCCTCATGCAGCCCCGCCTCATGGGACAGGCCGGGTGCCTGCACCTGGCCACCCCGCAGTGCAGCGAGTGCCGGGTGGGCTGCCACCGGTCCTGCACGGGCACCTCGTGGCCGCGCCTGGCAGAGACCTGGATTCTCGACTCCCACGGCTCGTCCCTGTACTGGGAGGACCTCCCGCACCTGGTGTGGACCCCGCCCCGACCGTGCGCCTGCGCATGCCGCACCACCCCCACCCCCGATGCCGCCCCCAGCCCTGACGCTGCGGTGTGCGCCTGCCAGTGGGGACCCACCGGCCACTGCGGAGCGGGCGCCCACCACCAGTGCGTCGCCCGGGTGGTGGAGACCTGCGAGACCTACCTGACCACCCGCTCCGGGGCCTGCATCCTCGACGCCGGTGTCCCGGTGCCGGTGTGGCTCGCCGACCGGGTGTGCCGCTGGGCGTGCCCGTGCGACTGCCACACGTCCGCGCCCGCCCGCACCGTCCAGGCCGCCGACCCTGCTCCGGCGGCGGCCGCACCCGGCGAGCCGGTCCAGGTCGCCCTCTTCTGACCCGCCCGCCGGGGGCGCGCACCCGCAGCGTGCCCCCCACTCTCCGCCCCCACGGCGGAGAGTCGCCCGACTGACCCGCCCAGGGGTACGCGCTCACCGCGTACCCCCTCCGCCCCTCACCACTTCACCACCGCACCACCAACAGGGGGACACCATGACGTTCGGCCACGACCACACCCAGCGCGCGTGCGAAACCCTCACCGCGCTCCGCGCCGACCTCGAACACCTCACCGACCTCCGCGGAGTCGGCCGCGTCCGCCGCTGGGGCGGCTGGGGCCCCTCCCTGGAGCAGATCGCCGCCGCCGGCGCCCGCCACGCCGCCGAGCGCGTCGACACCCTGGAGCAGCTGGCCAACGGCATCGTCCCCATCGGCGCGTCCCCGGCCCCCGCCGACCTGGTGGTACTCGACACGCTGCGCATGGTGGAGATCGACCTGGCCGACCTGCTCGACGCCGTCTGCGACCGCATCGCCCCCCGCACCCGCCGATCCACCACCAACCCGCGCCGCATCGGCCAGCTCGTGTCCCTGCTCACCCGCGTCGGAGCCGAGCGCGACCTCCTCGACCACGTCCTGTCCGAGGCCCGCCGGATGCACCGTGCTGTGAAGCACGCCCTGGGCGACACCGAGGAAGTGAGGCAGCTCGCCGACCGGTGCCCGCACTGCAACGCCAAGTCCCTCCGGGCGCTCATGGACCGCGGCGTGGTCGTGTGCGGCAACGGCTTCTGCCGCTGCTCGGACGACACGTGCGGGTGCCACCACCCGTCCCGGCCCCGCCGCCACACCTGGTCTGCCACCGAGTTCCTGGAGACCGCGTGATCTACGACGTTAAGGTCACCGCCACCGAAGCCGCCGCCCAGGTCGGCGTCGACCGCGACACCATCGACACCTGGAAGCGCCGCGGCTACCTCAAGCCCATCCCCGGCAGTGGCAGGCCGGCGAAGTTCTGGCTGTCCGAGGTGTTCCGGTGCGAGGCCGCCCGCCGCGTCCACCCGAAACACCGTCAGGGTTGAAGTTGCCAAACCCCTTACGGGTGGGTACATTTCGTGCTGACGGATTCAGTGCAGTAGCGGAGCTGTGTCCGAACCTTGCTTTCGAGGGCCCCGACACCACCCGGTGCGGGGCCCTTTCCCATGCTCGGAGGCACCTTGGCCACCAACGCTCAGCTCGCCCAGCAGGCCCAGGACTCCATGCGCGCCGCGAAGCGCCTCCACGCGATCGTGGAACTCGCGACGGGCATCGAGTGGAAGACCTCCAGCGGCGAGACAGTGCGCGTCGCGCGCCACGGCGACGGCTGGGGCGTGTACGGCAGCGACGTCCTGTGGACCACCAAGAGCACCGCGTCGGCCGCCGTGGACTTCGCAGCCCGCACCCTTCCACCCGCTGACGCCGACCTCGCAGCCCTGCTCACATGGACCACGTGCGGGCGCTCCCGCATCTAGAACAGCCCGCCAACCCCCTGGAGGCCACCATGCCCGCAACCGTGCCCGTCCGCGTCCTGCTCCAGGTCGCGGACAACGAACCCAACGAGGTCGGCCAGTTCGTGGTCACCGACCCCTCGGCGAGCGGGGCCGAGACCGCCCAGGCGCTCCGTGAACTCGCCGACGAGATCGAGAACCCCACCTCCTAGACCTGCCCGTGACCCCCCGGAGGAACACCATGGCGCCCCGCCTGCGCACCCTGTACGTCGGCACCGAGACTCTCGGTGAGGCCTCCATGCAGCACTACGTGCTGGTCCTGGACGGCCTCACCACCCAGCAGGCCGAGGATATCGCCGAGGTCTCCATCGAGAACAAGGCCGAGGGCGACTACGTCCCCCCGATCCTCGCGTTCCCCTTCCAGGTCGAACTCCCCGATGACCCCGTCATCCGGCTGTCCGTCGAACGACCCACCAAGGGCGACACCCCGACGGCCGTCCTACTGGCGGCCACCGCCGAGGAAGCGCTCGCATGGGGGGCACGTCAGCCCCGCGGCCTCTCCGATGTCCTCGTCCTGGCCGCCGACATCTCCAACATCCACGGGCTCGTCGTCCCCGCAGGCCTCCGCGTGATCCGCCTGGACGGGTACAAGCGGCTCCCCAGTGAGATCCGCAAGCCGTTCGAGGAGACCCTCGCGAAGACCGGCAGCGACGCCCCCTGAAACCTGCCCGGCGGCTCCACCTCAGCGACCCCCGAGGTGCGTCCCCGACCGCCGGGCACCCCACGTGTCCGCCACACCCGACCCACAAGGCCGGCCTCTCCCGTGGCGGACACCCCTACGTCCTGCTCTCGGCTCCGCCTCCGACTGGGGGGTTAGGAGCGTGTCGAGCCGAGAGCAGGACACCTACCGGTAGTACGTCTTGTAGACCCGCTTCCGCGGCACGATCATCCTGAAAATCCACCACGGCACCCAGATGAACAGCCACATCCCGCACGTCAGCAGGGTGAGCAGCAGGTGGGTGCTGTTAGCCAGCCCGCCCAGACCGCGCCGCTTCTCGACGCTCTTGGAGTACCGGGGCATCGGCGGAGGCGGAGGAGCTGCGGGCGGGAGCTGCTGGGGCGGCGGATAGAACGCCTGCGGCGGGGGCTGCTGCTGCCACGGCTGGTGGTGAGGACCATACGGTCCCTGAGGCCCAGGAGCAGGGGGATACGACACCAGGCACCTCCGGGTGCGCGCGGGTGGGGACGCCGCCACAGTAAGCCACCAAGAGCCCCCAGGGGCTCGCTGGCCACCATCGGCCACCACGTCAACCCCCGCCCGCGAACGGCGTCAGGAGGAGCCGTGGCCAACGAGCTGAAGATCTATTGGACCCGCGGCGAAGGCGCCGCCCGCATCCGCTGGGGCACGCCCGGGGACTTCACCCGGTGCGAGCGCGCCCTCGACAAGCACGTCGGGTCCGCCCGCGCCAAGCGCATCTGCGCCCAGTGGCACTACGACATGAACGGGTTCTGGCCGGGCGACCGCCGGAACAGATGACCCCTTCGCCGCTGACCTCGGCACGATCCCCGTGCGCACCCCAGGCCTGGAGGTGAACCCGTGCCCGGATGGCAGAACTCCCGCCGACGAATGACCCTCCCCTCGAACTGGCCCCTCCTGCGATCCCAGGTCCTCGAACGCGACGGCCACCGATGCACAGTGGTGGACGGCGCTGGCGAACGGTGCGGACGAGCTGCGACGGACGTTGATCACATCGATCCTGGGCTCAACGACTCCCCGGAGAATCTCCGGTCCATATGCCGCCCTCACCACCGGGCCAAGTCCTCCTCCGAGGGCGGTCGAGCGCGATGGAAGAAGCGACCGAAGCGCGGGAGACCGAAGCCCCAGCATCCTGGGCTGATCGAACCGCCGACGCGGAGTCGCAGAGCGTGACGGGCCCCAGGGGGGTACCCCCTCCCCCCGGGTTCTCAGTCGACCGCCTTGTCATAGCCGGGACCACCCTGTACGGGTTTCCAAGTTCAGCCCCACCAGGCAATGCGACTCTCCGTGACCGTCGCGCGGATGGCATGATCTGGAAACCTTGCAGGTCAGAACCCTAGAAACGTAACACCACCCCTGGTAGTGTTGACGCTATGAGACCAGCGTGCCAACACCCGCCGTGCGGAGAGCCCCTCCCGCTGCTGGCGCGCGCGCACGCGAAGTACTGCTCGACCCGGTGCCGCATGGCCGCGTCCCGCGCCCGCCGCGCGGTCCCCGCCGAGCTGCGCGCCCGCCGCCGGTGGGTGCGCCGCGACGCCAACAAGGTCCCGCTCATGGCGAAGAGCGGCCGCCGCGCTTCCCCGACTGCCCCCGGCACCTGGGCACGCCACGAGGACGCCGTCCGCTCACCCCACGGTGTCGGCCTCGGCTACGTCCTCCGCCAGGGCGACGGCATCGTCTGCATCGACCTCGACCACTGCGTCCGACCGGACGGCACCCTGGAGCCGTGGGCACAGCGAATCGTCGACCGGGCGCCGGCCACCTTCGTCGAGACCTCGCCGTCCGGGACCGGCCTGCACGTGTGGGGCCGCGGGGAGATGCCGCGCGGCCGCCGCATCCGCCGCCCGGACGGGACCGCCGTCGAGGTGTACGGCACGGGCCGGTACATCGCCCTGGGAGAGCGCTGGCGGTCCGCGCCGCTGGAGCTCGCCGACCTCACCCCCCTCATCGAGGAGCTGACCGCGTGACCTACCTCCAGACCTACCTCCGGTCCCTCGAACCCATTGACGGCTACGAGGAGTTCAGCCGCCTCACCAAGGCCGCGGGCCAGGACCGTGACATCCAGTTCTACGAGCGGGTGATGCGGCAGGCCTGGGAGGACCGGCAGGAAGCCGAGCGAGCCAGGATCGAGCGGGAGGCCCCGGCGCTCGCCGCGTTCGGGTTCCCGCCGGAGGAGTTCGTCCCGCTGCCCTGGACGGGGCCGCTCAGCACCAGCTTCGCGGAGATGGCCCGGGAGTGGGAGGCGCCGATCCGTGCCCGCGTCGAGCGCAAGCGGGAGCTGATGGCCCGGGCCTTCACCGACCTCGCCGCCCTGGCCTACGAGGTCGACAACCCCGCTACCTGACCGGCACACACCCGAGGGGAGGTGATCCCCTGTGGGTGAACGCGGCCCCGTCCCCAAGCGCGCCAGCCAGCGCCGCCGCCGCAACAAGACCGACGACGTTGGCGTCCCCGTCCCCGACATCACCCCCGCCCCCTCCGGCACCACCGAGCCCGTCCCCGCCCCGCCGGCCGATGACGACTGGCACCCCATCGCGCTGCGCTGGTACAACTCGCTCGCCGAGTCCGGGCAGCGGGTCTGGTACGAGCCGTCCGACTGGGCCACCGCCTACCTGATCGCGGAGTCCATCAGCCGTGACCTGTCCGACCAGGTCGTCGGCATCACCGACGAGGGCGACGTCGTCAAGGACAAGATCCCCCTCAAGGGCGCCTCCCTGGCCGCGTACCTGAAAGCGATGGGGAACCTGCTCGTGACCGAGGGGGACCGCCGCCGCGCCCGCGCCGAGCTGACCCGCGCCACTGAGGTGGACTCCGACGAGGAAGCGGCGGTGGTGGCGATCGATGAGTGGAGCGCACGGTACGCGCCGCCGGAAGCGGAGGATCCTCCGTAGGGACAACCCCGCCGACCGGCTCATCACCCTCCCCGAGGGGGTGCCCAAGTACACCCTCGGCTTCGAGGTCATCCGGTGGGCTACGAAGTACCTGAAGCACCCGAACGGGCCCAACGCCGGGAGGCGCTGGCAGTTCGTCGACAGCCAGGTGCGGTTCATCCTCTGGTGGTACGCCCTCGACGAGAACGGCCGCTGGCTGTACGCCCACGGCGTCCGGCGCTTGGCCAAGGGCTCCGGCAAGAGCCCCTTCGCCGCCCTCTTGGCCTTGGCGGAGTTCACCGCCCCGGTCCGCCTGCTCGACTTCAACCCGGACGTCCCGGGCGGTGTGATCGGCAAGCCGGTGCAGATGCCGCTGGTCCAGATCGCCGCGACCGCCGAGAGCCAGACCGAGAACACCATGCGCATGGTGAGGGCGCTGGCCCCGAAGGGGTCGCGGATCGTCGCTGACTTCGGCCTGGACCCCGGCAAGACCCAGTACTACAGGCAGCCCGAGGGCAAGCTCGCCGTGATGACCAGCTCGTCGTCGGCCGCTGAGGGCGGCGAGGCATCGTTCATCGTCGGCGACGAGACCGAGCACTGGCTGCCCGGCAACGGTGGCCCGGAGTTCCACGCCACCCTCGCCGACAACCTGGCCAAGTCCGGCAGCAGGATGCTGGAGACCTGCAACGCCTGGAAGCCCGAGAAGGGGTCGGTGGCGGAGGCCACCTACGAGGCGTGGCTCGTCCAGGAAGAAGGCCGGTCCCGGGCCGAGAGCAAGATCCTCTACGACGCCCGGATTGCCCCGCCCGACACCGACATGGCCGACCCGGCCTCGCTCCGGCGGGCGCTCGACTTCGTCTATGACGACTGCTGGTGGATCGACCGCACCTTCGTCATGAACCGCATCTGGACCGGGACCAGCAGCCCGGACGACTCGGAGCGGAAGTACCTGAACAGGCCCACGGAGGCCAAGGACGCGTGGATCAAGGGCGCCCAGTGGTCCGCGTGCGCGAAGCCCGACGAGCGCCTGGCCGACGGCGAGCAGGTCGCCATGGCCGCGGACCTGTCCAAGTCCGGGGACGCCACCGCCATCATCCTGTGCAGGATCAGCGACGGGCACCTGTTCACCTGGCGCATCTGGGACCCGCCCACGGACCCCGACGAGGCCAAGGACTGGGAGGTCCCCCGGCGCGAGTTGAACGCGATGGTGGCGCAGGCCTTCGAGCGGCTCGACGTGGTGGCGTTCTACGCCGAGCCCGGGCCGTTGCTGTCGTATGTGGACCTGTGGGGCGAGGAGTACGGCGACCGGCTGTGCCTGCGGGCCCACCCCAAGAGCCCCGTCCGGTTCGACATGCGATCCACCCAGAACGGCAAGGCGAACCCGGCCGTGTTGAAGCGGTTCACCGAGGCCGCCATGTCGTTCCACGACGCGATCGTCCAGGGCGACGTCACCCACGACGGACACCCGCAGCTCCACCGGCACATCGTCAACGCCCGCCAGTGGCCCAACAACTACGGCATGGGCATCGGCAAGTCGTCCCGGCACTCCTCGGCGAAGGTCGACGGCGCCGTCACCGCGACCATCGCCCGCCTGGCCCGCACCGAATACCTGGCCCTGCCCGAATCCAAGCGCCGCAAGGCCCCGGTCGACCGGAAGGTGGTGGTCCTCGGTGGCGGACGAACTCGACGTTCTCCGACGGCTCGCAGGCGTCGTCGATAGACGTCTCCGCAAGTTCAAGGTGCTGGAGGCCTACTACGACGGCGCGAACCGCCTCCAGGCGCTGGGCCTGTCCCTGCCGCCGGAGATGGAGGACCTCGCGACCATCATCAACTGGCCCGGCATGTACGTCGACAGCCTGGAGGAACGCCTCGACGTCGAGGGTTTCCGGGTCGGCGGGTCCGACGAGGTCGACGAAACCCTGTGGGGCTGGTGGCAGGCCAACGGCCTCGACGCCGAGTCCGGCCTCGGCCACCTCGACGCCCTCATGCAGGGGCGGGCCTTCACCTGCCTCGGGTTTCCCGAGGACGACGGGGCTCCGCCGACCATCACCGTGGAGTCGTCCCGGTACATGGCCGCGGACTGGGCGCCGACCGGACGCGGCGTGGAAACCGCCGTCCGGCTGTGGGACGACAACGAGGTCGGCATCCCACAGCAGGCCACCCTCTACCTGCCCGACCGCAACGTCTACTACGGCCGGTCCGAGCGGGGCCGCGGGTGGCTGCGGCACGACGTCGACGAGCACGACCTCGGCCGGACACTGGTCGCGACCCTGGTGAACCGGGCCCGGCTCACCGACCGGGACGGCATCACCGAGATGCGCGACATCATGGGCCTGTCCGACGCCGCGTGCCGGTCCATCACCAACCTCCAGGGCGCCCAGGAGCTGGTGGCGCTCCCGCAGCGGTACGTGCTCGGCGCCTCAGAGGAGGACTTCACCGACGAGGACGGCAACCCCGTCCCGGCGTGGGAGGCCTACATCGGCCGCTACCTCACCCTGAAGAACGACAAGGCGTCCGTCGGCCAGCTCGCCGCGGCGGACCTGAGGTCCTTCGCGGAGGTGCTGAAGACCTACGCCCAGCTCGCCGCCGGCCTCACCGGCCTGCCCGCGCACTACTGGGGGTTCACCGGCGACAACCCCGCCTCCGCGGACGCCATCCGCTCGACGGAGTCCCGCCTGGTGAAGAAGGCCGAGCGGAAGCAGAGGTCGTTCGGCGACGGGTGGGAGGAGACGATGCGGCTGGCCATGCTCGTGGCCGGACGCGACCCGGCTGCCGCGATGCGCCTGGAAACGGTGTGGCGCGACCCGGCCACGCCCACCTTTGCGGCCCGGGCCGACGCCGTCACCAAGCTGCACGCCTCCGGCATCCTGCCGCTGGAGGCCGCGTGGGAGGACCTGGGGTACTCCGCGGAGCGCCGCCGCCGCCTGCGCGGCATGTCCTCCTTGGACCCGGCCGCCCGCTACGAGGCGATCCTCCAGAACATGGGCGCCCGACGCCAGCCGGTGCCTGCGGGCGCTGAGGGCGGCGAGGCGGTGTGACCCCGCAGGAGTACCAGGCGGCGCGCGCCCGCGCGTCCCTGGGGCTGCTGGCCGCGCTGCGGCCGCTCGCCCGGCTGCTCCGCCCCCGCCCCACAGCGGCCGAACG
Organism: Nocardiopsis sp. NPDC006139; assembly: GCF_040614155.1. NCBI lineage: Bacteria > Bacillati > Actinomycetota > Actinomycetes > Streptosporangiales > Nocardiopsidaceae > Nocardiopsis > Nocardiopsis sp. NPDC006139. Next base: position 57,313 of record NZ_JBEXTT010000022.1, on the reverse strand, counting down.
CGCGGCGTGGGTGGGCGCCGCCTACCCGGCGGTGTACCGGGCCCGACTGGACCACCACGCCGCCGCCCAGGAGTTCTACCTGTCCGAGCGGGCCCGGTTCGGTGCCACCGGCCAGACCCCGGTTCCGCTCCGGAACTACCCGCCGGAGGCGCTCGACACCGCCCTGGAGGAGGAGGCCGTGTGGGGGCGCCTGGACGACCTGGACGACGACGCCCCGGTCCCCACTGTCATCGTCGAGTCTGCGGTGGCCATCGCCGACCGGCACGGGCAGGCGGCCGGCCGCGACGCCATCGTGGACGCCGCCCGGCACGACCGGCGGGCGCTCGGGTACGCCAGGGCGACGCTGGGGCTGGAGAACTGCGCGTTCTGCCTCCTGCTCGTGTCGAGGGGGCCCGTCTACAAGGACGAGAACACTGCGCTCCTGCGCGACGGCACCGGCGAGCCCTACCACGACAACTGCGACTGCATCGCCGTCCCCGTCTACAGCAGGGACGACTGGCCCGGCCGCGACGAGTACCTGGAGATGGAAGCCGCCTGGCAGGAACACGGCGGCGACCTGATCACCTGGCGCCGCTACATCGAGAGCCGGGAGCAGGCCGGACAGGCCGCATAGACCACCCGCACCAGGAAACCCGGTGCGGGTCAACGCCACGCCCGCGTACAAGGGCGGAATGCCGACGGGCTCACGGAAGAAGGACATTATGCACGCTGACCTGCCCACACACCCCACCACCGGACTCCGCGCCATCGGCGTCCTGCCCTCCGGCCGCCCCGTGTGGCCGGTCCTGGGCGGGAGCGGCGAAGGCGAGGGAGGCGCTGGCGAGGGCGGCCAGGGAGGTGGAGACGGCGGCCAGAACGGGGCCGGTGCGGGCGACCGCACCTTCAACCAGGCCGACGTCGACCGGATCGTCCAGCAGCGGCTCGCCCGCGAACGCGAGCAGTACGCCGACTACGAAGACGTGAAGGCCAAGGCCGCCGAGCTCGACAAGCTCCGCGAGGCCGAGAAGACCGACCTGGAGAAGCTCCAGGGCCAGTACGAGGAACTCCTCGGGAAGAACGCCCGCACCGAGCAGGCGCTGCGCATCACCCGCGCAGCCGCCAAGCACGGGCTGAGCGAAGAGGCCGCCGCCTTCCTGCACGGCGAGACCGACGCAGAGGTCGACGCCGCCGCGGCGAAGCTGGCCGCCCTCACCAACCCCGCCGGAGGCGCCGGCGGCGGGACCAACAACGGCGACGGCCAGCCCCCCGGCGGCCGCCGCCCCGACCCCTCCCAGGGCCGCGGGTCCTCCGGAGAGGGGGCCACCTCCATGGCCGCGGGCCGCCAGCGGTACCGCGACCGCCACACCAAGACCACCTGACCAAGGAGAGAGTCCCATGGATCTCAGCCTTAAGGTCGAGGGCTACGCCGATGACGACGCCACCTGGCTGGGGTCCTCGCACGGCACGTCCTCCGGCCGCAGCGCCACGCTCGACCTGACCGCGTTCACCGAGGCCACCCACTACCCGGACGGGTACCTGCCCTCCGGGCTGCCGCTCGGCCGCATCATGGCCAGCGGCCTGTACGGCCCCTACGACGCCGCCGCCACCGACGGCACCGAAGTCCTCGCCGGGTTCCTGCTGACCGCGTGCACCGCGACCCCGCGCGACGGCGCCACCACCACCGTCGTCGGCGCCCTGCTCGACCACGGCCGCGTCAAGGTCGCCAACCTGCCCGTCGCGTTCACGCCGCCCACCACCGCGGCGAACAACGCCACCACGATCGTCTTCTGGGAGGTCTGACCGTGGAACTCACCACCGAATACGCGACCCCGGCGGAGCTGACCGGGTTCGCCCGGGAGTCCGTCGCGGACCGGGAGGTCAACCGGCCGTCCCTGGCCCGCTGGCTCCCCTACCGGTCCATCCCCGACCTCCAGTTCCGGTTCACCCGGGGCGCCTCGGAGCTGACCCAGGCGGCCGCGTACCGGGCCTACGACGCGGAGACCCGCATCGGCAAGCGGCCCGGAATCCAGTCCGTCACCGGCGATCTGCCGCCCCTGGGCGAGAAGCTCCGCATGACGGAGTACCAGCAGCTCCGCCAGCGCAACATGCCCGACGCCATCACCGACCAGGTGTACGACGACGCCCGCCGCCTCGTCGCGAAGATCATCGCCCGCCTGGAGCTGGCCCGCGCCGACGCCCTCGTCAACGGCGTCGTCACCATCGCCGAGGACGACGTCGAAGCCACCATCGACTTCGGCCGGGACCCGTCCCACGAGGTGACCGCGGCCACCGCATGGACCAACCCGGCCGCGCCGATCCTGGACGACCTCCAGGCGTGGACGCAGGCCTACGTGGACGCCAACGGAACCGAGCCCGGCGCCATCGTCACCTCGCGCCGGGTGGCCAGCCTGATGATGGCCAACGAGCAGCTCCGCGGCCAGGTGTCCGGCACCTCCGCGGCGCTGGTCACCCTGGACCAGATCAACGCGATCCTGGCCAGCCTGGGCCTGCCCCCGGTGGAACGGTACGACGCCCAGTTCGTCGACCCGTCCGGGGTCACCCGCCGGGCTATCCCCGACGACCGGTTCCTGATGCTGCCGGAGGCCGTCGACCCCATGGGCGAGTCCAGGCTGGGGGCGACCCTGCTCGGCCAGACCCTGGAGTCGGAGGAGCCCGACTACGCGCTCCAGCCCGCCGAGCAGCCCGGCATCGTCGTCGGCAACTTCAAGACCCGCGACCCGATCGGGCTGTGGACGCACGCCGCGGCGATCGGCATCCCCATCATGGCCAACCCCGACGCGACGTTCGTCGCGGACGTCGCGTAGGAGGCGCTGATGAACCGCCGTATCAGCAGGTACGTGCATGTCGCCGGTCTCCGCCTGGAGCCCGGCGACATGCCGTCCCCGGCCATCGCCGACCAGGTCACCAACCCGAAGGCGTGGGGCGACGCAGTGGAGGCCGCCGAGATGCCTGTGCGGCGCCCGGCGGGCCCCGCCCCCACCCGCGACCCGGGCACTGACCCGGAGCAGGAGGGCGACGGCGCCCCGCGCGAGGAGGACACCGACCCGGAGGAGACCGTCGAGGACGACGCCCAGGGCGACGACTCCGAGGGTCACGGGGAGGAGGTGCCCCAGCGGCCGGCGGAGAACGCCTCCACCGACGCCTGGCGCGCCTACATCCTCGCGACCGTGGACGTCTCCGAGGCCGAGCTGGAGGGCAAGTCCCGGGCCGACCTCATCGCCATGGACGCCGAGGCCGTCGAGGACTAGGGGGTCAGCATGGCGATCGCCACCGTGGACGACGTGCGGGACCGGTTCGACCGGGACCTCACCGACGAGGAGGAGCGACTCGCCCAGACCCTGCTCGACGACGCCGAGACGAAGATCCGCCGCCGCATCCGCAACCTCACGCAGCGGGCGGCGGCGGACCCCGACTTCCGGGCCGCCGTCATCATGGTCGAGGCCAACGCCGTCCTCCGCGTCCTGAGGAACCCCGAAGGCTACAGGCAGGAGGCCGAAGGCAACTACAGCTACAGCCTCAACGCGGCCGTGGCCTCCGGCCACCTCTTCATCATGGATTCGGAGTGGGCCGACCTCGGCGTCGGCCGGGGAGCCTTCACCGTCGCCCCGAAGATCCGCCGCCCTCGCCGCGGCATCACCCGCACCTGGGACGGGTGGTGACCCCGTGGCCCTGATCGACCGTGGCGAGCAGGTCCTGGACATCTACCCGGAGACCACCACCACCGACGACCTCGGCAACGTGATCGTCGGCCCGGCCGAGGAGCCCGTGCGGGTGTCGCTCACCGTCCAGCCGGTCACCTCCGACGAGCTGTCCGCCGTCGGCCAGGACCTGCTCACCACGTACCGGGCCATCGGACGCACCGCCCCGCTGGGCGCCTGGGCGCGGGTCCGGTGGGTGTCGGACGGCGGCACCTGGTGGGACGTCATCGGCCGCCCCCGCTGGTACCGGCAGTCCCCCAGGACCGCGCACTTCGACGCGATCCTGCGCGAACGCAAGGACCCGCCCACCCCAGGCCAGGCCCGGGTCCGGCTCGTGGGCGGGGTGCCCGCCGGGCCCATCGAGGAGGCCCCGTGAGGTTCGCCCTGCACCTGCTCGGCACCGAGGTCCTGGCCGTCGAGTTCGCGTCGGCCGCCGACCTCCGCCAGGAGGCAGAGCAGCAGGACGAGCCGGAGCTGGGGCCGCCGTTCGGGTTCTCCGGCGGGTCCGGTGGGCTCTTCGAGCAGGCCTACCCGGACCCCGACGACGCACTGCCCACGCCCCGCCGCGTGGACTGAGAAGAAAGGGGAGCACCGTGGCCACCGTCTACCGCAACGCTGAACGGGCCGCCGCCCACGAGGCCCACCCCGGCACGATCGCGCACGCCGAACGCCTGGAGGCCATCGCCTCCCAGGTGCTCGCTGCCCGCCGCGAGGAGGGCGATTCCTACACCGAGGTCACCCGCGGCCGCCGGGCGGATGCGTTCGTCGCCCTGGTCGACCCCGGCCCGGACGGCAACGCCCTCGCCATCGAGATGGGCCGCTCCCCGGGCGCGGAGCACGGCGCCACCCAGGGCGTGTACGCGCTGCACGCCGCCATGGGAGCGCGCGGTGGCTAGGCTTCCGCGCGCGAACGCGCTCCTGCTCGGCATCCTGCGCGCCTCGACGCCGCCCACCGGGCTGGTCCTCGGGTCGCGCATCCCCAACACCCTGCCCGCCCGGTATCTGATGGCCTGCCGCGCCGGCGGGTCCTCGGTCCACCCCGAGGCCCTGGACCTGATCGTCGCGAACGTCCAGACCTGGGCGCCCGACGACACCACCGCCGAGGCCGACGCCCAGTGGGCCCGCGACGCCCTGTACCGGGCCTCCCGCACCCCGCAGGTCATCGTCCCCGGGGTCGGCTACCTCAGCTTCTTCGACGAGTCGCAGGCGCCGGTGGACATCTCCGACGACACCGGTGACCACGGCGTGTACCGGTACTCGGCGACGTACACCCTCAGCGCCCGCCCCGTCGCGAGCTGACCCCTACCGGCGTCCTCAGGGCGCGCAGGTCCGCACCGTCCCTATCCACCTGTGCCCCTGAGGAGGCGCACCACCCATGCCGATCAACAACGACAGCCTGGTCATCCCCGGCGAGGGCCACTTCTACTTCGACCCGACCGGCACCGCGACCAAGCCCACCGACCCACGCGCCCCCGGCGCCACCCTGCCGGAGGTCGGCCACACCACCCGCGAATCCCCGCTGACCATCACCCGCGAGGGCGGCGAGCGCACCACCCACGCGACGTGGCAGAACTCCGCCGCCCGCGAGTCGGTCGCGCCGATCAACTACCGGCTCCAGTTCACGCCGCTGCAGTGGGACGAACTCACCTACCAGCTGTACTTCGGGCAGGGCAACACGATCGACGCTGACTACTTCGGCGTCCCGAAGTCCACTGCCGTGCCGACCCAGGGGCGCCTGTACATCCGGGTGGACGACGGCAACGCCTTCGCGGACTTCTGGCTGCCGCTCGTGTCGATCCTCGGCGAGGGCAACGTCGAGCTGGACCCGGAGAACCTGTCCGGGTTCCCGCTCGGCGCCGCGGTGCTCGGCCACAGCGACTTCGACAACCTCTTCGAGATCGGCCGCAAGCGCACGGCGAACACCACCCCGTGAGAGCCCCCGGCGCGCGGGACGCGGACCCCCGCGCGCCGGGCCCACACCACTAGGTCCGCACCCACCCACCCGACGACGGAAGGTCCGCACCTCATGTCCGACATCGACCTGTCCCACTACCAGGACTCGAAGAACGCGACCACCACGGTGACCATGCCCGACGGCACCGTGTACGAGCTGAAGCCGATCATGCAGCTCGGCCCGGAGGGCGACGAGGTCCTCCTGGAGGTCGTGGAGGCCCTGTCCGACTTCATGGGCGCCGCCCCGGCGGACAAGGGGCCGCGGGGCCCCAAGGGCGGCAAGTCCAAGTCGCCGGCCAAGAAGACCAAGGCGACCGACCAGATCATGGACATGAAGGCCGTCATCAAGCTGATGGGGCCGCTCCACAAGCTGCTGGTCGCGGCTGCCCCCACCCCGAAGGCCGCCGAGCAGATCGGTGCGCTGCCGCTCATGGCCCGCTTCGAGATCATCATGGGCTACGTGCAGGACCAGGACCTGGGGGGGCTCTTCCCCTCCGGGAGCTGATCCGCGACCACGGAGGGGCGATCTACGCGGACCTGCTCCGCTACTACCAGGTGGACCTGACCGAGGTGTGCCAGGGCCGCGGCCCTCGGCCCACCCTGGTCCTCACCCTGGTGGAGCACCTGCCCACCGACTCGGCGTTCGCCGCGTCGACCGCTGCCGAGAAGACCAACAGCGAGATCTCGGACTGGCGGCGCTGGCAGTCCTCGGTGAACCTCAGCCTGCTCATCGCCGAGCTGATCGACTTCACCCGCGAACAGACCAGCGCCCACGTCGGCAAGAAGTACAAGTTCGACCCGCACGAGCGCCCCGGCCAGAAGAAGGCCGCGCGGGTGCTCACGGTCGCGCAGATCAACAAGATGGCGGGCGCCCACGAGGACGACCCCGCCTGACCAGGTGAGGGGGTGTCGCCCCCGTGCCTGGACCCGGTGGGCCCACAGTCGGCCGTGTCAACATCCGCGTCGCACCCGACACGTCGAAATTTAGGCGTGAGCTGGGGCAGGCGCTGGAGACGCTGGAGCGCACCCTCACCGTCAACATCCCCACGAGGATCGACACCAAGCGGGTCGCGCGGGACGCCGCCCGGGTCAAAGCCGACGTCGAACGTCAGCTCGGCGACATCCGGGTCGGCGTCGACATCGACTCCGGGACCGCGTCCAGCCAGCTCGCCGCCCTGACCCGGGACCGCACTGCCGAGGTCGACGTCGACATCAACCGGGCCTCCCTGGCCCGGGCCCGCGCCGCTATTGAGGGACTCGCCACCGGCCTGGGACGGCTGACCGCTGGGTCCGCCGGGATCGGCGCCATCACCGGTGGCCTGTCCGCCCTCGCCGCGGGGGCGGCCGCCGCAGTCGTGCCCCTGGTACAGCTCGGCACCGCCCTTGCCCCGGCGGTGGGCATCCTCACCACCCTGCCCGCCATCGCGGCCACCGGGGCCGCCGCGCTGGCGCCGCTGCTCATCGCGTTCCAGGGGATGGGCGACGCCCTGTCCGCTGCCCTGGCCGGTGACCTGGAGGCCATGGAGGAGGCCCTGGAAGGGCTGGCCCCGTCGGCCGCCGCGTTCGTGCGGCAGGTCGCGACCCTGTCCCCGCAGCTCGCGCTCCTCCGAGAACAGGTCCAAGAGGGGTTCTTCGCCCCCCTGGTTGACGGTGTGTCCGAGCTGGGCACCTACCTGCTGCCGTTGCTGGGCCAGGGGCTCCACCAGGTGTCCATGGAGCTCGGCGAGTCCGCCGCCGGACTGCTCGACTTCCTCTCCCACCGCCGCAACGCCCAGGCCCTGTCCGAGGTCTTCGACTCCACCGCCCGCAGCCTGGAGAACTCCCGCGGCACCATGCCCGCGCTCATCGCCGGGCTGCGCGAACTCACCCTGGTCGGTCTCCCCTTCGTCGAACGGTTCGCGGGCGGGCTGCGCGAGTCCGCGACCGAGTTCGCGAACTGGGCGACCGCGGCCGCCGAGTCCGGGCGGGCCACTGAGTGGATCGAGGGCGCCCTCGGCGTTTTCGAGCAACTCGGGGACATCGCCTCCAATGTCGGCGGCATCCTCGGCTCGATCTTCTCCGCGGCCGGTGACGGCGGGGTCCTCACCACCCTGGAACAGCTCACCGGCGCGCTCGACGACTTCTTCGCCAGCGCTGAGGGGTCCGAGGCCTTGGAGGGCCTGTTCGAGGGCCTGTCCTCCGTCGGTACCGCCCTGGCCCCGGTGCTCACTGCCCTGGCCGGGGCGATCGGCCAACTGGCCCCGCCGATCGGCCGCCTGGCTGAGGCCTTCGGGCCGATCCTCACCAGGGCGATCGAGGGGCTCACCCCCGCTCTGACCGCCCTGGAGCCCGGGTTGATGGCCGTCCTGGACGGACTGGGTGAGGCCGTTGACGCCCTCGTCGACAGCGGTGCCCTGGAGTCCATGGGTGAGGCCCTGTCTGAGGTGCTCACCGCGGTGTCCCCGCTGCTGCCCGTCCTAGGCGAGCTGGCCGGGGTGCTCGCCGGGGCCCTAGCCGAAGCACTCGTCGCCCTGGCGCCCGGGCTGGAGATCCTCGCTACGGAGCTGGCGGACACGATCGGCCCCATGCTCCCCGAGCTGTCCCGCAGCTTCGGGGACCTGGTCGAGGCGATCGCGCCGCTGATTCCGCCGCTGGTTGAGGCGCTCATCCCCGGTCTGGAGCTGCTGCCGCCGATCATCGATCTCCTCGTCGCGAACTTCGATGCCTGGTCGACCACGATCACGGACATCACCCCGCAGCTGATCGTCATCATCGGGTGGATCGGCACCCTCGGAACCTGGATCGTCCGCCTGGCCGGATGGGTTCTGGGCCTGCTGTCCACATGGGTGCGCTGGGCGGGGGAGACCTCGCAGTCGCTGCGGGACGCCCTGCGGGAGTCCACGGAGCGGATCGCGGAGTTCGCCCGCAACACCCGCGCCGCCTTCACCAACCTGCTGGACAGGGTGCGGTCGATCTGGACGTCCATCCGGATCGCGATCACCGCAGCCGCAGCGGCCGCCCGCGACGCCGTGATTGCCGCCTTCAGGCGATTGGTGTCCGGAGCAGTAGAGCGGATCCGGGCTCTGGGCACCGCGGCCAGGGGCATGCGCACCCTGCTCGTCGCAGCGGTTTCCGGATTCGGGTCCCTGCTCTACCAGGCTGGCAGGAACGTCATCATCGGCCTTCAGAACGGCATCGTCAGCAAGCTGTACGACCTGCGCAACACCATGTCGGCCGTGGCTGGCCAGGTCCGCGGCGCGCTCCCGTTCAGCCCCGCGAAGTACGGGCCGCTGCGCGACAACCCGCCGGACGTCGCTGGCGAGACCATCGCGAAGATGGTCGCCGACGGGCTGGAGCGCGGCCGCCGCATCGTCGCCCAGGCCGCCGGAGACATGGCCGGAGGCGCCGTCATCGAGGTGTCGTCCAGCCCCTGGACCGCCAGCGACGAGCCCGCCGCCCAGGTCGGATCCCGCGTCCAGGCTGAGCTGCTCATGCGGCTGCTGGAGGCGATTCGCGAGATGCGAGGCGACACCGTCCTCAAGGTCGACAGCCAGGAGATCGCCCGTGCGGTTCACCGCGGTAACCGCCAACTCGAACGACGATAGATGGGAGGCGCCGCGATGGCGTTCACCAACCTCGCCCTCAACCCCGCCGCCACGGCGGGGGCCGGGGCCGCGACCATGTGCAGCCTGCACACTGCCGCACCCGACGGCACCGGCTCCAACGAACTGGTGGGCACGGGCTACGCCCGCCAGCCGGTCACCTGGGGGACCGCATCCAACGGCACCGTGACGGCGACCACCGACCCGGAATTCGTGGTCCCCGGTGGCCAGTGGGTGCGGTGGGTCGGCCTGTGGACCTCCGGCGGAGCGTGGGTCGGCGGCATCGAGCTGGCCACCCAGGTGGAGTACCCCGCGGATGGCACCTACACCGTCAGCCCACTACGGGTGATCGCGGCCAACCCCACCGCGTAGAAAGGGGGGGGCTCCATGGCTGTGATCTGGCAGAACACCCTTGATGGGCCAAACGCCACTCCGATCACCGTCGCCAACAGCGCCGCCTACGGCAACGCCCTCGACGACGTCACCGCGCCGGTCGCCTACTCCACCGGGTGGGCGGCCGCCGGGTCCTCCTCCGCGCTGCTCGGGAACGGGGCCGGCACGAAGGGCACCCTGTGGGCCGCGTTCGCGACCCAGCCATCCTGGTCGGTGCGCGTCTACGCCAACATCTCGGCGAGCTCCACGCTCTCGGTGTATGCCCTGGACACCCTCGTCCACATCGACGCCGCTTTCGGGATCTACGAGCTGGGCACCACCGACGTCTCCTCTCTCGCCGCGGACCTGGTGGGCCAGCCCATCCGCATTGAGGTCGCGAGGGTTGGAACCACGACCACGTACCGGGTGTGGTGGACGAGCCTGCACAGCACCGGGGCCCCAGACCACCAGCACGCCGAGACCGGCGCAATGGCCGCGTTCGACTTCCTCGGCTTCGAGGGCGGGCACGACTCGCCCGCGTGGGTAGACGAGATCGCGGTCGCCCAGGGCGAGTGGATCGGCCCTGCGGTCACGCCACAAGAAGAAGTCGGAGCTGCCATCGGCACCATCACTCTGCGCGGCGAAGCGGACGGGTACGCCTCCGGGCTCACCCCCGCTGAGGGGCACCTGGTCCTGCGCGGTGAAGCGGACGGGTGGGCCGCTCAGCAGGGCGGCGCCCAGGGCGGCATCGTCCTGCGGGGTGAGGCCGACGGGCTGGCCGGCGCCAGCGTCGCCACCGGCACCCCGGTCCGGGACATGTGGCTCGGCCCGCTCGGCCTCCTCCACCGGATGGCGGAGCGCGCCGACTGGCAGCGCACCCCCGAGCTGGGCGTGGAGACGCACACCTCCCTGCACGGGAGGGTGACCGCATCCCGGGCCCAGTGGACCCCGCGCACCACCACCCTCACCTGGGACCGTCTCCTGCCGGTGGACGCCCGGGCGCTCCAGGAGATGGCACTGTCCCCGGCCCGCGCCGACCCGACCATCGCCGTGGTGGACCCGGACGCCGCCGCCACCAACCTCCTCACCCCGGAGCAGTCCCGCGGCCGCCCGCTGATCGGGGCTGGGGCCGCTGCGCTGGAGGACCTCTACCGGCTCACCGGCCCCGGGTCCCTGGCCACCGGCACCGCCGCTGGGGTCCGGTACGCGGTCCTCACCGGCGGGGCGTCCGGCACGGACATCACCTGGCTGCACCCCTACTACGGGGACCGGGGGTGGCCGGTCATGCCCGGCTGGCCCGTATATTTCACCGTCACGGACATCCCCGGCGGCCCCGGCGCCCACCTGTCCGGGCGCCTGTGGTTGACCTTCCACGACTGGAGCGGCGCCGTCATCTCCTCCGCGGCCGGGCTGGTGGGCACCGGCGCCTGCGAGGCGGACGCACCGGCGGGGGCGGCCACCGTCACCCCGCACCTGCTGCTGTCCTCCGCCCCGAGCGGGCTCCGGCTCGTCGGCCTGGGCCGCCTCACCTACGCACCCCAGGACGTGGGCCCCGTCCCGCTCGGCAACGGCACCCCCGCCTACGCGGTGGAGCGTTTCACCGACACCCCGGAACTGCCCTGGTACACCACGGCCCTCACATTGCGGGAGGTGAGAGCGTATGCGGCCCGGTAGCTCCGAGCTGGTCGACGCCCTCCAGGCGGGGGAGCGCGTCTACGATGTGCAGGTCCGCCTCGGCGGCCGCGACGTCAGCGACGAGGTCACCGCCTGGTCCATCGACCGCGGCTCCGACACGTCCCTCCCGGAGCAGGTCGCCACCCCCACCGGGTCCTCGGCCGCCCGCGCGCAGATCACCCTGGCCGGAGACGGCCAGCAGACCGCGGCCGCCCGGTACAGCCCGTGGGCGCCCCGCGCCACCGCCGACATCGCCCGCCCGGGCCAGTCCTGCGTGGTGGAGTGGGGGCTCGCCCAGGGGCGCATGCAGGCCCTGCGCGGCCGCGTCACCCGCATCGACGCCACCAGCGCCGATGGCACCGCCCCGCTGACCGCCCTGGACGGTGCCGAGCGGTTGCGCGGCCGGGCGTGGCTGCCGCCGGCCACCGTGTCCGGCACCGGCGATGGGGCCCGGATCCAGGTGCAGTGGGTGGTGGACCACCTGCTCCGCTCGGCCGGGATCTACACCAGCCCGCCGCCACGCGACGGGTCGATCTTCTTCGCCAGCCTCAACGGGTCGCGCGAGGCGAACCTGGGGATGCGGATCGACCAGTCCGGCAGCGTCGGCTACTACCCGGCCCGGTCCCCGTGGACCGCGGGCCCCGCCGGGTCCAGCACCAACCCCTACGCCCCGTGGTCGGCGACGTGGGCCCCGCAGAAACGCGTCCTGTCCCAGGCCAACCAGCTCCTGGTGGAGTGGTGGTTCTACCGGGAACACACCGGCGACAACCCCACCACCCAGACCCAGCTCGTGTTCGCCGACCGGCCCGCCACCGGCGACTCCGGAACCCGGGTGTTCACCACCATCACCATGTCGTACAACCCCGCCACTCGGCAGATGCGCGCCGAGGTCGACGGCGGTGCCATGACGTGGACACTCCCGGCCACCGTCAACCAGGCCGGCCGGTTCAAGATCGCGTTCCTCGTCGGCCTCACGACCACCTCGGCGCCGGTCACGGTCCGCGGCTGGCTCTACCAGCCCAACGGCAACCTGTACGCGTCCACCACCTACGGGGACGCGACCCCGTCCTGGTCGCTGCTGGAGACCATCCGCGCTGACGCCACCGGCCCCATGGAATGCCTCAACGTGTCCGTGGTGTCCGGGACCGTGCCGGTCGTCCAGCCATGGGAACGCGGCGCCCAGGTGGACCTGATCGCTTCGGGTGGCGCGTCCTTCGGCCTGTCCTACTACGCGCTGCGGGTCCTGCCGGAGGTCACCGGCAGCGTCTGGGACACGCTGAAACAGATCGTCGCCGACAACCTGGGCTACATGTGGTTCGACGAGGACGGGCTCCTGCGGGTGCGCAGGTACGACTACATCAACCCGAACTTCCCGCCTCCGGCACCCGACCTCACCGTCACCGCGGCCCGTGAGATCGCCGACATCACCGTCGGGGAGGAGATCGGCAGCGTCGCCAACGAGATCGAAGTCGGGTGGTCCGGGTACCTTCAGCCCAGCGCCCAGCAGTCCGAGCTGTACAACTACAGCTCGGTGATCACCCTCAACCCCGGGGCCACCGTCGAGCTGCGGTTCGACTTCCCCGGCCGCCCGTGGAACCTTCGGCCCCCGATGATCTTCGCCGGGACCGCCATCCCGTCGGGCAGCTCCCAGGGGTCCCTCGTCAAATGGATCACCAGCACCGGCGCCAGGGCACCCGTCGAGATCGAACTGGACTGGTCCACCGGGTGGCCGGTGATCCGGTTCACCAACCGCGGATCCAACCCGGCCTACTCGGCGCTCACCACCGCGCTCAACACCCCGTCGCTGCGGCTCGCGCACGCCGAGATCACCCAGCCCCGCCAGCAGCCCGTCGGCCGCCGCAACCTCGACTCCATCGCCAAGTACGGCATCCAGTCCCTGGAGATCGGCGCCAGCGCGTGGGTGCAGAACGCCGTGTGGGCCGACCAGATCGGCCTGGCGCTGGTCGCCTGGACCGCGTGGCCCGTGCCCCTCACCGGCCTCGTGGACATCCTCCCCGACCCGCGCATCCAGATCGGCGACGTCGTCCACATCATCGACCGCACCGGCACCCGCATCGACGGCATCTACCGCGTGCTCGGCTACACCGTCCGCGGCACCGGCCCCCAGGTGCGGATGACCCTGGACGTGCGCCCGCTCACCCGCCCCGCCCAGCCGGAGGACGCCAGCCTCACCATGGAGCCCGTCCTGGACCCGGCCGTCTACCCGCCCCTGTCCGGATAGGAGGTGACGACCATGACCGACCCCGTGTCGGAGATCGTCCCCGAACCCGAACCGCCGCCCGCCGCCGAGCCCCCGCGGTGGGAACCCCCCGACGGCAACACCATCGTGGTGCCCGCTCCGCCGCCGGGCGGCATCGAGGAGGGGTGACCGTGCCCGACGAGCCCACCATGTGGGAGCTGCAACGCACGTTCGAGGCGGGGCACCGGGAGCTGTCCGCGGACATCGCTCAGCTCAACACCCGTTTGGACGCGTTCGTGCTGCGCGAAGTGTACGAAGCGCACCGCCTGGCGGATGAGCGCCAACGCGAAGCGGAACGGGCGGCGGCTGACCAGCGGTACAACGCCATGTCCGAGCAGCTCGGCCAGGTGCGCTCCCAGGTGGTGGACCTCAGGGACCAGGTCCGCAAGGCGGGGTGGACGGCGATCTCCTCGTTCCTGTCGCCGATCGTCGTCGCCGTGGTCCTGGCCTTCGTACTCCGGGGTGGGTGAGACCGTGACGATGCAGAAGCCCCGCATCCGCGGAACCGTGCATGTCGTCGTCCTGCTCATCATCGCGGCCACCGTCACGATCCTGATCGGGTCGGTGGCCCGGATTACGGTGGACCTCGAACGCGCAGACCGGCACCGCGAGGAACTCGCCCGCCAGGTCGAACTCCTCGGTGGAACCCCCGTCCCGCCGCCCACCGGAACCCCCGTCCCCATCCCCGGTCCCTCCGGGCCGCCCGGCCTGCGTGGCGAGCCCGGACCTACCGGCCCGTCCGGCTCTGATGGAGACCCCGGACAGGACGGAGCACCAGGACCGGCCGGGCCCTCCGGGGCCCCCGGACCCCAAGGCCCGGCCGGGCCGGAGGGCCCTGCCGGACCTCAGGGGCCAGCAGGACCACAGGGCCCGCCCGGGCCGCCCGGGGACACCGTCACCGTCACTCCGTCACCACCCACCGCCCCAGCCCCCTGAGGCGAACCCAGAGGACCCGGGGCGCCTCACCATCTCCGCGCAGAACAGCCACCCGGTGCCGATCGACCTGGGGCTGGTCGCCGATGAGGCCGAGGCGGCGCTCATGGCCGCGGGCCAGCAGGTCCGCCGCCGCACGACGACGACCACGACCACCGTCACCCAGGTCCCCGGGGGCACCCAGTCCGTCACCGAGACCACGGTGCTCACCGGCCCGTGGGTCGGTGCCCAGCCGTAACCCCACCCCACCCCCAGGCCCGGCCGACCGCCGGGCCTTCGTCATGTCCAGGAGGCACCCACCCATGGCCAACGCCGTACTCGTACCCCGGGAGGACTGGGCGGACCGCCGCATCAGTGACTCCGCGTTCTCCAACGTCGGCCGCACCCGCGGGGTGAAGTTCCACTACACCGGCGGCTTCCTGTCGCCCAAGATCGTCGACGACCACGACGAGTGCATTCGCCGCATGAACGGGTTCGTCGCCGGCCACCTCGCCCAGGGGTGGACCTGGGGCGGCTACAACGTCTGCGCCTGCGGGCACAAGGACAGCCGTGGCCGGTACCTGGTCCACGAGTGGCGGGGCATCGGCAAGCTCCCCGCCGCCAACGGGCCCGGCCTGAACAGCGGCCACCAGGCGGTGCTCCTCCTGGTGGGCAGTAGCGGCCACACGACGCCCACGACCGACCAGGTCGCGGCCGGGCGTGAGGCCGCCGCCCTCATCCGCGAGCGCGGGCACGGATCGGAGATCAAGGGGCACCGGGACGGGTACTCGACGAGCTGCCCGGGGGAGCCGCTGTATCGGCTGCTCCGCGCCGGGAAGCTCACCCCCGGCGCCAGCGGGGGCGGGTCCGGGGAGTCCGGCGGCGAGACCCCGAAGCCCCGCCCGACGAAGCCCGGGGAGAAGCCGCCCTACGCGTTCCCGCTCCCGGCCGGCCACTGGTTCGGGCCGCCGCACCGGGACCCCCGCAACCACTCCGGCTACCACTGGGCGTCCGACCGGCCGCACATCGAGAAGCTCCAGCGTCGCCTGCGCGACCGCGGATGGGCGATCACCGTGGACGGCCGGTACGGCACCAACACCGCCGGGACCGTCGAGCTGTTCCAGCGCGAGAAGAACCTGCGCCCGGACGGCCTGGTCGGCGCCCAGACCTGGCCGGTCCTGTGGACCGCCCCCATCACCTGATGACGAACGTCGCCCACGTCGTCCCAAACAACGACCTCATCGAGCACGACTGGCAGACCGAGGAAGCCACCTGCGTCTGCGGACCCACCACCCGCCCGATCAAGCGTGACGACGGGACGGTCGGCTGGGTCATCACCCACAACAGCCTCGACGGGCGCGAAGCCCACGAGCAGGAGGACGCCATGCACGAAGCACCCGGGCCGCGCGACGCGACCCTCGTCCCCGAGAAGAAGGTCGCCGCCGCTGGCGTCAGTGCCGCGGCCGCGACCCTGATCATCTTCATCACCGGCCTGTTCGGCCTGGAGGTCACCGCCGAGCAGGCCGCCGCCGCGGTCACCGTGGTCGCGTTCGTCGCCGCCTACCTGGCCCCGCACACCCGCAGAGGCGCCGATGCCTGAGAGCCCCTGGCAGCTCCCCGACGACCTGGACCTCATCGAGATCACCGGCCAGTGGGCGCTGCTGGACGGCGACCCCGGCGCGTGGGGGACCGTCACCCTCACCCCGTCCGTGGACCGGCTCGTCTCCCCGGCCCACGGCACCATCATCATGGGCTCCCCGCTCGTCCTGACCATGGACCGGTGGGGAGCCATCTCCGCCCGGGTGCCCGCCACCACCGACCCGGACGTCCAGCCCGCCGGGTGGCACTACCAGGTCGAGGTGAGCGTCTACGACGGAGAGGACACCCGCGCCTACACCCACACCCTGGTCGTCCCGCACGACGGCGGCCCGATCGACCTGGCCACCTACACGCCGCCGCCGGTCCCGCCGCCGCTGGGCGACACCTACGTCTACAGCGTGAACGGCATGACGGGGCACGTCACCGTGTCCGGGGGCGGCACCGGGGCGGTCGACTCCGTCAACGGCATGGTCGGCGCCGTCGAGCTGGTCGCCACCGACGTCGGCGCCGTCCCCGCCGACACCGTCGGCCTGCCCGGAGGGGTGGCCGCCCTCGGCACCGACGGCCTGGTCCCCACCGCCCAGCTCCCCGAAGGCCTCGGCGAGCAGGGCCCACCCGGACCCGAAGGCCCCGCCGGCCCCCAAGGTCCGGTGGGTCCGCAAGGCCCCGCCGGTCCTGCTGGCGCCCAGGGCGAGGTCGGACCGCAGGGACCCCAAGGCCCGGCCGGTGTGCAGGGACCCAAGGGCGACCCCGGCGAACCGGGGGCCGACGGCGCCCAGGGGCCGGTCGGCCCCGCGGGTGCCGACGGTGCGACCGGAGCGACCGGACCCCAGGGCCCGGCCGGGCCGGAAGGCCCGCAGGGTGAGCCGGGGACCGGGGTGTCCATCCTCGGATCGCTGCCCGACCCCGCGGACCTGCCCGCCACCGGCCAGCCCGGCGACGCGTACCTGATCGCCGGGGACCTGTGGGTGTGGACCGGCACCGCGTGGGACAACGTCGGCACCATCCAAGGCCCGCAGGGGCCGGCAGGCCCGGCCGGTGAGCAGGGCCCGCAGGGACCCGTCGGCCCGACCGGAGACACCGGACCCCAAGGACCGGCCGGACCGGAGGGCCCGCAGGGAGTGGCCGGTGCGGACGGCGCGACCGGACCCCAGGGAGAGGTCGGCCCCCAAGGCCCGCAGGGTGTGGCCGGCCCCGCGGGTGAGACCGGACCCCAGGGGCCCGCCGGAGCCACCGGACCGCAGGGACCCGAGGGGCCGCCCGGCCCGGTCGGGCTGCGCATGGCCGACCTCACCTGGCCGCTGCTGGTAGCGCACCGCGGCGCTATGGCCGTCGCCCCGGAGAACACCGCCGAGGCGTTCTCCACCGCGATCTCCTCCGGGTGCCAGGTGATCGAGCTGGACGCGTGCCTGGGCGCGGACGGGTCGCTGATCATCAACCACGACGCGACCCTGCTGCGCACCCACAACCTGTCGCTGCCGGTGGCGCAGATGTCGGCGCAGTCCACCAAGCGGCACCCGGTGAAGTCGTCCCAGCTCGGGTTCACTGGCTGGCCGGACGTCGACATGCTCACTCTCGACGACGTCTTCGCCCGCTTCAAGGGCGCTCCCGTCGTGTGGTTCATCGAGGCCAAGTACCCCAGCGGCGAGTCCAACGCGCGCTTGGACGCGCTCGGCGACGCCATCGTCGCGTGCGTGCAGCGGTGGGGCATGCAGGACTCCGTGATGGTCCAGTCGTTCTCCCAGCGGCCCGGGCTCCGGGCGATCGCTGCCGGGCTGCCCGCCGGGTACATCGAGACCGCCGGGGCCACCAGCCCGGCCACCCTGTACGCCAGCGGGTTCCGGTTCTACGGGATGCGGCAGGACGCCCCCGCGGGGAACATGGCGGCGGCCCGGGCGGCCGGCCACCGGCTGCTCGTCTACACCATCAACCGCCGCACCGAGCTCGCCGCCATGCAGGCCCGGTCGGTGGACGGCATCATCACCGACCAGCCCTGGTACCTCGGCCCGGGCCCGGGGGCAACCCGAGACTCCTACGCCGCAGGCCCGTGGCCGCACGGCCACCTCACCCTGCCGCAGAACCCCGTCACCGGATCGTTCTCCGGCGGGGGCCTGGAGCTGGCGCCGCCGGACATGTCGACCGGGTCCCCGCTGAACTACACCAGCGTGACCGTCGGCGCGTTCAAGACGCTGCCCAGCACGTTCACCCTGCGGGCGGACATCGAGATCCTGGAGTCCACCAACACCACCCGCTCCGCACAGATCCTGCTCAGCGAGAACGACGCCGGGTACGACGACGTCACCCAGAACATCCGCTCCTACAACCTGCTCGTCCGCCCGTCCGGCGCCCTGGACCTGTGGGAGTCCACCATCGGCGGCGCCACCCAGCTCGGCGCCGCCACGTCCCCGGCGCTCACCGTCTCACCCACCACCCCGACCAAGGTCACGGTCGAGTTGGCGGTGACGCCGACGCAGCTCACGTTCCGGCGGGTCGACGTCGCGTCCACCCCGGCCTCGGTCGCGGCCACGGACTCGTCGTTCCGGGGTCTGGTGCTGGGGCTGGCGGTCCGGTCGGTGCGGGCCCGCTTCTCCAACATCCACCTGGTGTGACCACCACCGCGCCCCCGCTCCACCATCACGGTGGGGCGGGGGCGCCGTTCGCGTGTCCAGGGAAAGCAGAAACCCCGCCCGGGGGCGGGGTTCTCATCTCCGCGTGCGCGGAGCAAAGGGGCCTTCTGGGTGGAGGGTTTCCCCCGCCTTCCAGAACATTCGCGGTCCATCCCCGCGTGCGCGGGGGCGTACTGCTTGGGTCTTCACCGTGAAACGGCGTAGTGGCCCATCCCCACGTGCGTGGGGCCGGTGACCTTCACAGGTAGTGATCTACCTGTTAGTTGGTCCATACCCGCCTGCGCGGGCGCTCCCCGAGGGGATTGGCTCCACCATAACCCAACGGAGTCGGCTGTGTCAGCGGTTCAGGAGATTCGTGTTGATCTCCGCCGCGATCGCCTCAGCGTCGGCGTCGGTCAGCTCGGTCCCGTCGAGCCACCCGATCAGGGCCTCAGCGGAGTACAGGACCGGCCACCCCTGCTCTCGGGCGGTGTCCGCGACGACGGGGGACACCTCCCCGTCGCCGGAGTCCGCCAGGACCATGTACCGGAGGTCCGACAGGCCGATGGCGGAGGGCTCCCGGTCGGCCTGGGCGTCGTACAGGGCCCGGATGTGGTCGGGGGTGACCCGGCGGGCGTCGGTGACGTCGGCGTACCAGCCGTCACCGGAGAGGGCCCACTCCCCGGTGACCCTCCATCCCTGGGCGGCGAGCGCCTGCTCTGCGGCGCCCTTGGCGACTCCGGTGGTCTCGTCGGCGTGGGGGATGTGGGTGTCGATGTCGGGGGTGAGCTGAGTCCCGAGGTCGTCGTCCTCCCAGGTGTGGACGGCGACGATGTGGTTCTCGGGGTTCCCGGCGAGGCGGACAGCGGACATGAGGGCGACGTACTGCACAGGGTGCTCCGTTCAGGGGGTTCGGGTCCCGCCCGGGGTGGGCGGCATCCCCGCATGCGCGGGGAGCAGGGGGCCAGGGGGCCAGGGGTCAGCCTCGTGCGGGCTCGACGGCGCGGAGACCCATCGCGATCGCGATCGAGTGGTTCGCGTTGGCCTGCCGGTCGCCCCGCCACGCCTCCTCGTATGCCTCACACAGGGCCCGGCCGCTGTCGGTGGCCTCGAACGTCTCCCCTCGGTCGATGAGGTAGCCGTCGCGGACCAGGCGGCGGCCGCGCTCGGTCTCCCACAACAGGTGCTCGTGCCCTCCGGCCTCCCACAGCTCGGGGGCCACCGTGATGACGTACCCGAGCAGCACCATGTCCCGGTGCCGGAGCGGGTCCACGCCGGTCTCCTGGGCGTGGACGCACACGGGGCAGGCCGGGGCGTCGTCGCGGCCCTGCCCGTCGTACACGGCAATGGCCTCGCACAGGGCGTGCCCCGGGAGGGGGCCGTCCGTCGCGGCGATGTGGCGGGTGCGGGCAGGGCACCGGTAGCAGGTGCCGAGCGGACCCTCGATGAGCGGGCGACGGCTCTTGAATCCGCAGATGTCACAGGTGTACATGGGGAACTCCTTGTCGAGTACGCGGTCGATGGTGGACCGGCTGATTCCGGTGACCTTGTGGATGCGGTGCTTGGTGATGCCGGCGCATCGGGCTCTGACGATGAGGCTGTCACGTCCGGCGATCACGCGGGCGTAGTTTTCGAGCTCTGCTTCGAGGGCTTCTTGCTCCCTGTCCATGTATCGAACAGTACATGTATCGATCGATACATGCAAGCCCCAGGGGAAACCCCGCCGCTGGCGCGCGGCGGGGTTCGGTTCGGGTCAGTCCTCGCCGTTGCCGCCGAGGTCGATCCCGAGTAGCTCGGCGATCTCGTGTGTGGCCTCCGGGCCGGTCTCGGCGAGCAGGTCGGCGAGCCAGGTGCGATCATCCGGTGTCAGGGGGTCATCGTCCATGTCGAATGCGTACCCGCCTCAGGTGACGTCCACGCGATCCCACCAGGCGGTGTTCTCGCCGAGGCCCTCAAGCTCCACGTGCAGGACGGTGGCGAGCCGGTCGCGGGTCGGCTCGCTGACGCCCATGGTGTGCTCGGCGCGGAACGCGGTCCACCCGTCCGGCGGCATGTGGACCCGCAGCCAGAACCGGTATTCCCCCGGCCCGTCCGGAGGCAGGCGGTGTTCGTTGTCCTGCATGGATATCCCCCCGTATCTGCACGGTGCCCGTGCGTGATTGATCGTGTCCGGAAAACGGGGCCACCGGGATCTCCCAAAACCGGTGGCCCCGACCCGCCTCCTGTCCCTCCCCAGGGAAGAGGCGGGGCTCAACCGCGCGCCCGCGGACGGGGCAGGGCGCGCGGAGTCCTAGGCCGGGTGGCGGTGCGAGGTCCACACCGCCGTGTCCGGAGAGTGCAGCCACACCGTCTGGACGGAGCGCCCGCGGTCGACGGTCAGCCCGAACTCGGTGACCGGCGGGGACTCCTGGGCGCGCCACCAGGTGAGCGCGTCGGCGAACTCACCCCACAGCGGGCGGTTGCCGGCGGACTCGACCCGGCCGTCCGCGTGCAGCCGCATCCACGACGAGCAGGACGTCGAGACGACCCGGACGTGCGGTTCCTCGGCGCCGGGCTCCATGCCCATGCCGTGCGCCCAGTCGGGCCGCAGCAGGGACAGCAGGACCGCCATGTCCCCGTCGAGCCACGCCTCGCGCGGGTCACCGGACACCTGCTCCACCTGGTCCGGTTGGGCGTCCGGGCCCGGCATCGGCGCGCTCGGCCACCGCTGGGACCGGGACCACATGAACGACAGCGCCCCCGCGAACTTCCCAGCTGCCCGACCGCCGCCGTCGACGTCCAGGACGGCGAGCAGGCCGACCGGCGCCCCCGGGGACGGCGCCCACGGGGTGACGATCCGCCCGCCCGACCGGACCACGTCCAGCCACCGCCACGGCACCACGGCCACGGTGAACGTCGCGATGAGCCGGTCGTACACCGCGGCCAGCGCCGGAGGGGACTCGCCGTCCCCGGCCAGGATGGTGGGCAGGTACCCGGCCGCGGCCAGGTCGGCGCGGGCGGTGTCGGCCAGGCCCTCGTCGACCTCGATCGAGGTGACGTTGTCCGGGCCCAGCAGCTCCGTCAGCAGGGCCGCGTTGTACCCGGTGCCGGTGCCGACCTCCAGGACCTGCTGCCCGGGGCGCAGGTCGGCGGCGTCCAGCATCTGGGCCATGACCGACGGTGCGCTGCTGGAAGAGGTGGGGATGCCCATCCCCCCGTCGGCGCCGTCGTCCACCTGGGTGGTCAGGGCCCGGTCGGAGTAGGCGGTGCGCAGCCACAGGTCGGGGTCGTCCGCCCAGTCGTAGCGGGTGTCGTCGATGGTCCGGAACTGGTGGGGGAGGAACCGGTGCCGCGGCACCCGGGCGAACAGTTCAGCGAGGCGTTCGGGGGTGCCCTGGTCGGCGAGTTCGGTGCCGAGCGCGCGGGCGAGGAGTCCGTAGTCGAGGGTCATGCCTTCGGTCTGCCCGCTCATCAGCCGACCTTCCCAGTGCCCTTGCAGCCGGTGCAGGCCACCCAGCGGGCGATGTCCTTGCCCTTGGACTTGCCGTCGTTGGTGACCCACTTGCCGCCCTTCCCCTGGCACATGGAGCAGTCCTTCTGCGCCCCGGTCGGCGCGGGCAAGGGGACCAGGATCGGGACGGGTCGGGGGCGGGTGGTGCTGGTCAGGGTCGCGGCCATGGTGTGCTCCTGTGCGCTGGTGTGGAGGTGGTCAGTGGCGGGGGCAGGTCATTTGGCCCTGCCCCCGCCTGCCCTTGCGGGCGGGGCCGCCTGGCACATCCCCTCTGGCGCCTTGTGCGCCTGGGTGCCCGGGCGGCCGGTCGGTCCGCGCGCCCGCGGACGGAGCGGTGCGCGCGAGGTCTGTCAGCCGAAGTCGTATCCGGAGTCCGCGCCGCGGCGGCGCTGACCCGGGTCGCCGATCAGGAGGGCGCCCGCTTCGCGTCGGGCGGCGAGGCCCTCGCCCTGGCGGCGGACGGCGTCCTTCTCCTCTTTGGTGAGGCCGTCCGGGATCGGGTCGTCGGCCGGGTTGACGAATTCGCGCTTCCTACCCATGCGGCGGGTCCTCCGTGTCGGTGTGGCGGGACTCCAGCAGGGCCCGCATGGCGTCGTGGTCGGGCGCGGCGAGGCGCTCGTGCGGGTTCGGGCCGGTCCAGCCGATCGGCCGGTACGCGACGACCTCCTGATCGCCGTCAGCGGTGGGCTCCAGGGTGAGGATCCACCGTCCTGCGATCAGGTCGTCGAGCATCCGAACCCGCGGGTCGGAGGTCACAGCTCCTCCAGGGGGCTGTGCCAGATCAGCGGCAACGGGTACGGGTCGCGGTGCTTGCTGACGGCGACCCGGGTGGTGGTGCCGACCGTGGCGGCGTACACCGCGCGCGCCTCCAGGGTGGGACCCAGGTAGCGGACCGGGACGCCATGTTCGTCAGCCCAGGACCGAAGCGCGGTCTCGGTGGGCAGCTCGGCGATGTCGCAGACGGCGGTCATGCGGCACCTCGCACGGCGAGGAGGACCTGGACGGCCGAGGCGAGCGGGGCCATGTCCCGGCCGGGGTGGGAGTACCAGCGGACCCGGGCGGCGCGACGGGGCCGGCGCCAGCGGAGGGCCTCGGAGGCCAGCCAGCGGGCGGCTACGAGTTCGGAGCAGTTCAGGTATCGGGTTCGCGCCATGGGCGCACCTCCGGTAAGGAGTGCCGGGTGGGAAGCCCAGCGGGGAATCGAACTAGGGCCCATACTGAAACATGTATTCCACGTTTTCAAGAGACCTAGGGATTCCAGTCCATGGAATCCACGTTTGTCCGATTTCCCCGCCCCGGTCATACGATCAGGGGGCACCGGCACCCAGGAGCAGCAGATGAGCGAGCGATACTCACCCACCGTGCGCAGACGTCGGCTCTCCGATGAGCTACGACGCCTACGCCACGAAGCGAACATGACCCTCGACGACGTCGTGCGGGCCACCGAGTGGTCGCGCGGCAAGCTCGGGAACATCGAGAGCGGCCACAGGCAAAGACCCCAGGTGGCGGAGATCCGTACCCTGCTTGACACCTATGGCGTTGAGGACCCCGCGGTCCGTGAGGCGGTCCTGGACCTGTGCCGGCAGTCGCGCGAACGGGGATGGTGGGAGCGGTACAGAGACGTGCTCGCTCCGACCTTCGTCGGCTTCGAGGCCGAGGCGTCCGGGATCTGGAACTGGGAGCTGGCCGTCATTCCCGGTCTGCTCCAGGCTCCCGCCTACGCTCGGCTCATCACCCAGGCCGCCATGGTCCGCGACCCGAAGATCGTCGACCGTGTCGTGGATGCTCGCATTGAGCGCCAGCGGATCATCTTCGGGAGCCCACCCGAGGACATGTGGTTCGTCTTCGACGAGAGCGCGCTCAACCGGCTGCGCCACCACCCTGACGTTCTGCGCGCCCAGATCGCCCATCTCGTTGAAGTGGCAGACCATCCCCACGTCACCATCCAGATGGTCCCCGCGGACCGGCTGCATTCCGGTACGGGTGGGCCCTTCGTGATCATGGGGTTCCCGAGCACGGTCGACCCCGATGTGGTGTACCTGGAGACCGACACGGACGGGCTGTACCTGGAGGACCCAGCGGAGGTTGCCAGGTACCGGCGGCTGTTCGACCACCTACGCCTCACGGCACTCCTGCCGGAGGAGACCCTGACCCGACTACAAGAAATGACCACCTGACATGGACCGTTCAATTCCCGCTGAGCTGTTCCGCAAGAGCACCTACTCGCAGCCCCAGAACTGCGTCGAGGTCGCCGATCTGCCCGACGGGTCCGCCGTCCGGGACACCCAGAACCGTGAGGCCGGGCATCTGATGTTCGCTCTTGCGGAGTGGGCTGGGCTGGTCGCCTCGGTGCGACAGGGCGAGTAGGGCAAACAGAGAGGCCCCGACCGTGGTGGTCGGGGCCTCCTGCGTTCAATTCCCGAGGACACTGTACCCCGGCTGGGTGATGGCGGGGAAGGACCAAGGGCCTCCGCTACACGGCGGCCAGCTCGCCCAGCGACTCCCGGACCGCGGCCAGGATCCGGCGGCCGGTCCGGACGGACACCGTGCCGAGGTTCCGCTCGGCGAGCAGGGCGGCCACCTCTGCCCCGGTGGCCGCGGTCATCCGCGTGTCCGGGGCGGACGGGTCGGTTAGCCACTCCATGACCGCCGTCTCCCTCGCCTCGGCCACGGCAGCGGTCACCGGCCGGTGACCGGTCGGCCGACCGCTCTTGGCCGGGCGCGCCGCTGGGATGGCCGGGCGTTCCGTCGGCGCGGACACAGGGGGACGCGCCAGCACCTCAGCCGCGGACACCAGGCGGCCACCGCAGATGACCGGCCGGTCGTCGGCCAGGGGCGCGGTCACGGCGGACACCGGCACCACGTGTCCGCAGATCACCGGCAGCACCGGGCGGACAGGAAGCGTGTCCGCGAGCGCGGTCACGGGGATGTCCGCCCCGCAGATGACCGGCCGGGCATCGGGGGCGGACACCGGCAGCGTGGCGGACAGGGCGGCCACGGACATGACCCGGCCACAGATGACCGGCCGCGCGGTCATGACCGCCGCCTCCTGCTCCGCAGCGGCCACGGCCGCCGCACGGTCAGCGGCCACCCGCACCATGACCGCGGACACCGGGACGCGGTGACCGCAGATGACCGGACGGGTGTCCTTCGCCTGCCGGACGATCCGCAGCGCGGCCATCGCCAGGAGGTAAGCGACCTCGGCGACGAGCGGCACCCAGATGGCCACGGCCACACCGGTCCACCCGTAGGACACCCCGTGGACGAGGTTGGCCGCGCCGGTGGCCACCACCCCGACGACCAAGGCGGCCTTCGCGATCTTCGGGGGCTTCACTCCGTGGCGTCCGGCGAGGGCGATGGTGGACAGCGCCATCACGATGAGGCCGTCCACGGTGGCCGCGATGATGGCGGCCTCCCAGGGGTCCGCGCCGGAGTCCCGGGCGACGTCGTAGATGTGGCCGTAGGAGACGGCGATGAGCCCGGCCGCGATGCCGAGGCCGGCGAGGGCGGGGAGGGGGACGCGGCTACGCACCGGGCACCTCCAGGGCGCGGCCCTCGTAGGTGGCGACGAGGTCGGCGAGCAGCGCGTCGAGGCAGGGCAGCGCGGAGGCGAGCGCCCGGCCGGGGGCGCGGTCGTAGCCGTGGTCGGCCAGGACGTCGAAGACGTCGGCGAGGAGCTGGGCGGTGGGGGCGCCGCCGGGGCGCGGTACGGTGTTCACGGTTCCTCCTGAGGTCCTTGGTACGACCAGGTAGGGGCCAAGCCCTCGGCGCGGTGTGGCTGCACCGCCCGGGGGCGCTTTGCGTTGTGGGGACAGTACCTCGCAGGGGGATTTTCCGGGGGCGCTCTTGGGGGTACTATCGGGCGCACAGAGCATCGCCGGAAGGTGGTGTTTTCGCAGGTCGCACAGTGCAAGTGGGACCCTCTACAGTGCGTAGTACGACCGCAAGTAGACTCGAGGGCATGAATCGGCTCGGCGAACTTGAACGTGCAGTGATGGATGTACTGTGGGCACGAGATGAACCAATGACGGTTCGTGAGGTCGGTCGAGAGCTCGCCGAACGGGATCTCGCTCACACGACCGTCATGACCGTGCTCGACCGACTGGCCAAGAAGAAGGTCGTCTCCCGGGCACGCGAAGGTCGCGCGTGGCGGTACCGCCCGGCAGCCAGCCGGGAGGCCTACGTGTCCGAGCTGATGTTCGACGCTCTCGGGCAGACCGGTGATCGTGACGCGGCCCTGGCCGCCTTCGTCCAGTCGATGGACGGCAAGGAGGCGGACGCGCTCCGGCGCGCACTCGCGGAAATCGATCAGCCAAGGAACTAGTCCGTATGGTCAGTGCCGCCCTCCTCTCACTCGTCGCGGTCGGCTGCCTCGTCGCCATGGCGCTCCTGCACCGGGCGAAGTGGCCCTCGCGCGGGCCCTACACGGCCGTGATCACCTGGCAGGCACTCGGCCTCGCCTGGGGCGTGTCCACCATCGGGGCGCTCCTGGCCTTCGGACTCTCCTCGTACCGGCTCGGCGCCGCGGGCGGCCTGCTCGCCCTGGCCACCGACATCGTCACCGGGCGCCTGGTCCTCGCCGAACTCGCCCAGGGCGTCCAGGGCGTGCTGCACCTGCTGGCCGTCGTGCTCGCCGCCGTCCTCACCCTGGTGCTCTTCTACGGCCTGGTCTCCTCCTTCGTGCACGTGGTGCGGGTTCGCCGACGCCACCACGACCTGCTCGAACTCGTGGCCCGCGACCACCCGGACGTCCCCGGCGCACGGGTCATCGAGCACCCGGCCGCCGCCGCGTATTGTCTTCCGGGCGTGCTCCGCTCCCAGGTCGTGATCAGCGAGGGCGCCCTCGCCGTACTCGACAACCGCGAGCTGGCGGCCGTCCTGGCCCACGAGCACGCCCACCTCCGCGAGCGCCACGACCTGGTGCTGCTGCCGTTCTCCTCCCTCAAGCGCGCCTTCCCGCGGGTGCGGCTGGTGCGCACCTACTACGAGACCGTCGCCCTGCTCATCGAGATGTGCGCCGACGACCAGGCCCGCCGCACCAGCTCGTCCCGCGAGCTGGCCATGGCGCTGCTGCGCTTCGGCGCCGCCGGGCCCGCCCCGGTGCCCGCCGGGGCCATGGCCGCGGTCAAGGAGGCCGAGCCCGGGGTGGTGCGCCGGGTCAACCGCCTGCTGCGGCCCGACGACGAGCTCTCCTACCACGCGGGCGCCGTCATCATGGGCGCCTCGGCCTTCCTGCTGGCCTCGGTCACCTGCCTGTGGCACATCACCATCTGAGCGGCCCTGCGGACGGCGCCTCCCCGGCGCCGGTGTGACCTTCCCCGGGCGGGGCCGCCTCCGGGCACGATTCGCGCCTCCGGGCCGTTTACCGTGGAGGACGGGCGGACCCGCCGTTCCTCACGAGCGTCGTCGGGAGTGTGTTGTGGCAATGATCTGGTACGTCATCTACCTGGTCACCTTCGTGGCCAGCCTGTACGCCCTGATCGAGGCACTCCGGACACCGGCCGCGGCTTTCGAGATCATGGACAAGCAGACCAAGAAGCTCTGGGTCACCCTCACCGGAGTCGCCACCGGCCTCTCCGCGCTGGCGGTGTTCTTCAACGTCTCGCTCTTCATCCTGCTGTGCCTGGTCGCCACCCTCATCTTCCTGCTCGACGTGCGCCCCGCCGTCAAGGGCGTGGGCGGCGGCCGCAACGAGGGCCCCTACGGCCCCTGGTAGGCCTTCTCCAGCTCCGTGAGCATCCGGCGCAGCGCCTGGGAGTAGGCCGGGTCGTCCGTGTAGCAGGAGTGGCCCAGGATCTCCGGGCGCCGGGCCTCTCCCGGCAGCGCGTCGTAGGAGCGGGGGTCGGGCAGCGGCCGCTCCGGCTCCACCACCGCGGTCCCCGTCCCCGAGCGCATCCGCACCGGTCCCGCGATGGCGTCGGTGGTCCGCCACAGGTTGCGCCACCCCGCCACCCGGCCGTTCAGGTCCGCGAACGGCTCCGGCCCGAAGAACGCGGGGAAGTACCGCGCGTACAGCCGGTCCAGCGGCGAGCCGTGCGTGATCAGCGCGACCCGGCCCAGGCAGTCGTCCGGCAGCTGCCACACCGTGGCCGCCGCCAGCACCGACCCCTGCGAGTGGCCCGACAGCACCACCGCGGTGCCCTCGCGGGCCATCCGCGCCACCCGCGCCACCAGCTGCGGCACCGCCCGCTCGGCGTAGGACGGCGGGGCCAGCGGGTGCGCCACCCGCGGCCAGAACGTGCCCACGTCCCACACGGCGCCCACCGCCTGCCGGGTCGGCCTGTCCCGGTAGGCGCTGCGGCCGATCCACACCAGGGCGACCAGCGCCGCCCCGCCCAGCAGCGACCCGGCGCCGATGAGCACCGACACCGCCCCCTGGGCGACCACCCGCACCCGCCCGGCCACGGCCGCCGCGGCGGGCTCGGGGCCGCCGGGGGTCAGGTGCCCGGACAGGATCGAGTACAGCACCAGGGCGCCCAGCGCCACAGCCGGGAGCAGCAGCGCCACCAGCACCCCGGGCACCGCCTCGGTCATCCGCCCCAGGGCCCGCGCCCGGGCGATGTCCCAGGTCCGCCGGTCGCGCACGCTGCGCTCGTAGTCCTCGGTGACCGAGGCCACGTGCGCGCGGGTGTCCCGCCGCAGCCGCACCGCGAGCACCGCCGCCGCGGCCACCGCCAGCACCGCCTCCAGCGCGATCGCCAGCTGAAGCCAGGAGTACACGGTGGGCGTCTCCATCGGCAGGCAGTCCGCCCCGGGGGTGGACAGCGCCCGGCAGCCGCTCAGCCACTGCGCGCCCTGGTACACCACCGCGGCCGAGAACGCCCCGCCGGTCAGCGCGCCCAGCGCCGCCGTGGCCGGCCCGGCCATCCCGCGCATCGCCGCCCCCCGGTGCGCCCGGGCGGAGGCGTACAGCACCACCGCGGCCGCCAGGGTCAGCAGCACCAGGGCCACCTGGACGGTGAACAGGGCGTTGAGCACCGCCGCATGCCCGGGCAGCCGCCCCTGGGCGGACCACCCCGGGCGCGGCCACAGCACGTACACCGCGGTCGCGGCGAGCAGCACCAGGGTGGCGTCGCGCAGCAGCCTGCACAGGCGGTCGGCCCGTGCGTTCCACCGCGGGTCCACCCCGGGGACGAGCACACTGGCCGCGCTCACCAGCGCGACCGCCCCCAGCGCCCCGACCAGCACCGCGCCCCAGGCGCGGGCCTGGCCGCCGACCGCGTCGTACAGCAGAGCGGGCACCGACACCAGCAGCGCCAGCACGCCCAGCGACACCGCGATGTGCGCCGACCGCAGCCGCGCCATGATCTCGCTGTTGCGCCACAGGTCGGGGTGGCTCAGCGGGGCCCCGGGATCGTACACGGGCGGCGCCGGGGCGGAGACCACCTCGTAGTCGGCCGCGGTGCGCCGCGACAGCCGCCACAGCACCGCCACCACCGCCAGCGGGACCAGCGAGCCCACCGCCAAGGCCGGACCGGTCGCCGACAGCACCGAGTCGGGCGACGCCCAGAAGGACAGCCACGGCCGCGCCCGCGCGCACTCCTCGCCCAGCCCGGCGGCGCACTGCCACCCGAGCAGGTCCACGCCGATCCCGGCGGCGGCCACCGTGATGAGCACGGTCAGGGACAGCGCCAGCAGCCGCATCCCGGCCCCGTACACGTTGTCGGCGACCCGCGCCACCCCGCGCAGGTTGCGGGTCGCCCGCCCCGGGCGCATCCAGTACGCCACGTTGACCAGCATGAACGGCAACAGCAGCAGCCAGAAGGCGCGGGAGGAGCTGCCCGAGGTGAGGTTGCCCCAGGCGAAGATCTCCCGCCGCACCCCGGGCACGGTCTCGGTGTCCGCGCCCCGGCGCCAGCGGAAGAACCCGGCGAGCCGGTCGCCGCCCACCCGCATGGCGGGCTCGACGTCCAGCAGTTCCTCGGCCTGGCCGCCGCTGACCCCGTGCACGCGCAGCTCCACCCGCCCGCGGACGGGCCCGGAGGCGGGTCCGCCGCCGGGGTCCGCGCCGGGATCGGTCGCGGGCGGCGGCTCCGCAGCGGCGGGGGAGCCGGGAGGCGGGGGGACGGGAGGGGCGGCGGGGAGGGGGTCGAGGGATCGGAGGGGCTCGACGTGATCCGTCATGCCAGCATCCTGCCACGCTCCGTGGCCGCGTGACAGCGCCTCCGCCCGTCCTGTGGACGACCAGGTCCGCCGCCGCCCTCCGGCGGTGCGCGGCCGCCCCGGCCGGCGTCAGTCGACCAGGGAGAGGTCGTCCACGGCCCAGGTGTTGCAGGCGCCCGGGGTCTGCTCCTCCCAGCCGGTGAGCATCCAGTGCACGCTGTTCTCCGCCGAGCCGTGCGTGCGCTCGCTCTCCGGGCCGCCCTCCCGGTCGGCGGTGGCCTCCGCGTCCGTGAGCAGGGTGTCCAGGTCGTCGTCGGTCAGCGGGTAGCCCACCCGTACCGAGCCCAGGAACGCCCCGGCCAGGCAGTTCGCCTGCAGCTCGCCGCGCCGCGTCCAGCCGTTGCGCGCCGCGTGGCCCCGTTCCAGGTCCCGCTGCTCGTGGTAGTACTCCAGCAGCCCCGACTCGCCCTGGACGTGGTGCCCGTACTCGTGGGCCAGCAGCGAGGCGTACACGACGCCGTTGCGCGCCCCGTTCCACTTGTCCACCACGTCGGCGACCCCGATGTAGATGCTCGCGCTCGCCCGGCAGTAGAACGCCCCCGCCTGCGACGGGTAGCTGCGGCAGGGGCTCACCCCCGGCTCGTCCCAGAACACCCGGCGCGGCGGCGTGAACGGGATGCCCGCCCGCGCGAACTGGGTCTCCCAGGCGTCGTCCAGGCAGTCCGCGACGGAGTGCAGGAACGCCTCCATCGACTCGGGCTCGTCCACGTCCAGCTCCGGGGCCGGACACGGGCGCGGGCTCAGCCGCCCCGTGCCGTACAGCGGGTTGGCCACCAGCGCCGCGTGCCCCGCGGGCCGGTCCGGCACCTCCGCCGCGCCCGGCAGCGGCCCCGAGCGGCCGCCCCCCGAGGGCTGCCACCCGCTCCCGCCGTCGGAGACGGACGGGGCACCGGACGCGTCCGCCGCGCCCCCGCCGCCGGTCTCCTCGACGGTCGTCCACGACAGCAGGGTGAGCGCCAGCAGGGCCACCAGCAGACCGGTGACCATCGTGAACACACGGCGGTCGGTGCGCCGCGCCCGCTCCGCCGCGGCCGCCTCACCCGAATCCGGCACCGCCGACCGTCCCGTCCTCACCGCGCCGACCGGACCGGTCCGCGCTCCGCCACCGTCACCGCACCAGCTCCTCGGGGGCGTCCCACGTGTTGCACGCCCCCGGGTCCACCCGGTCCATACCGTGCGCGGTCCACAGCCGGCCGTTCTCCCCGCTGCCGTGCGTGTGCCCCAGGCCCCGGTCCGAGCGCCGGACGACGTCGTCGAGGATATTCTCCCGGCCCCGCGGACCGAATCCCAGGTGGTCCTCGGCCGCCCCGAAGAACACCCCGCCCAGGCAGTTGGCCTGGAGCTCGTTGCGGCGGGTCAGCTCGTCGGCCTCGGCCCGCGGCACCCCCGCCCGGGCCGAGTGGAACTCCGCAAGGATCCGCGACTGCCCCTGCACGTGGTGCCCGTACTCGTGGCTGATGACGAACGTGTACGCCTCCGGGCGGTCGCTGCCCGCCGACGCCTCCACGATGTCCTCCACCCCCAGGTAGAGGCCCCGGTTGGCCTGGCAGTAGAACGCCGCCGTGTTCCCCGACGGGAACGCCCCGCAGGGGCTGTGCCCCTCGGTGTACCAGTACACCCGGTTGGGCGCGGTGAACTCCATCCCGGCGTCCGCGAAGTAGGAGCCCCAGGCCCGGTCCAGGCAGTCCGCCAGGGCGTGCACGAAGCCCTCCACCGACTCCGGGTCCTCCTCGTCCAGCGCGGGGGTCTCGCAGGTGACCTCGCCCAGCTCCCCGGCCAGGTAGAGCGGGTTGTCGGTGAGCGTCGACGCCCCCGTGGACGGGCCCGCGTCGTCGGCCTCGGCCGTCACGTCCCCCAGGGCCGCCGGGTGCGACCAGGCGGTGTCCGCGCCCGGCAGCATCGCGGAGATGGCCAGGAACCCGGTCAGGGCGACCGCCGCCAGCCCGGTGCCCAGGGTGAGCGACACCCCGATCCCCATCCGCTGGAAGAACCCGGGCCGCTCCGACCAGTCCCCGACCGGGGGTCCGCCCCTCACCGGCCGGACCCTCCCGCTCTCCTCCCCCGCCGGTGCGCGGGGTCCGTGCGCGGACCGCCCGGGGACGTCGCGGGCCGGGGGGACCGGATAGGCTCTCGCATCATGTGGTGGGTCGGCTCCTGGCGCCAGGCCGTCGCGGCTGCGGCGGCCCTGTTCGTGTTCTCCTCGTTGCCGGCGGCGCCCGCCGCGGGTGCGGTGGACGCGGCCCGCGCCGCGACGGTGGCGACACCGGCCACCACAGTACCGGCCGCCGGTGCGAGCGTCACCGGGCCCCGGAGCGCCGACGACCCCCTGATCACCAACACCGTGGAGCTCGAACTGGACGCGCTGGGCGTCCTGCACGCCGAGGAGACCATCGCCTTCGAGGGCGGGGCCCCCGACGTGTTCGTGCGCGGCCTCACCGAGACGATGCTCTACGACACCGAGCACGACCGCCGCTTCGAGGTCAACGGGGTCAAGGTCGCCGGCCCCGACGGGCGGGCGCTCGACGCCGTGGTGGAGCACCGCGACGGCGCGCTCGTGGTGGAGATCCCCACCCGCGGCCTGGACGAGGTCGTCCTCACCTACCGGGTCGGCGGGACCGTCAGCAGGGTGTCCCAGGGCGTGCAGATGGAATGGCGCGCCATCGGCGCCTACAGCCACACCGTCGACGCCACCGACGTCACCGTCACCGCCCCGCTGCCGCCCGAGGCGCTGTCCTGCCTGGCCGGAGAGCCGCGCAGCGCCATGTACTGCACCGCCTCCGACATGGGGCCCGAGTCCGCGGTCGCGCACTTCCTCCAGGCCGACATGGAGCCCGCCGACCGCCTGGACATCGTCGTCAACTACCCGCCCGGCACCGCCGAGGGCGAGCCCATCCTCACCCGCCGCTGGTCGCTGGCCTCGGCCTTCAAGGTCACACCCGCCACCGCGAGCGTGTTCGGGGTGCTGCTGGTCGTCCTGGTCGGCGGCCTGGCCGTGCTCGTCCGGGTCCGCGGCCGCGACGAGCGCGCCCTGCGCAGGGAGGCCGCGGCGGGCGACCACGCCCCCCTCACGGAGGAGGACGGCCGGGTGCGGTTCGCCCCGCCCGACGACGTCCACCCCGGCCAGATCGGCACGCTGATCGACGAGCGGGTGGACATCGCCGACCTCACCGCCACCGTCCTGGACCTGGCCGTGCGCGGCTACATCCGCCTGGAGGAGCAGCCGCACGAGCACTTCACCTCCGTGGACTGGCGGCTCGTCCGCCTGGACGGCCCGCCCGGCGAGACCCTGCTGGCCTCGGAGTGGCTGCTGCTGGACGCCCTGTTCGGCGACCGCCCCACGGTGAAGCTGTCCCAGCTCGGCTCGCCCCGCGCCTCCGCCGACTTCCCGGCGCGCATCGACCGGGTCCGCGAGGAGCTGTACCGCGACATGGTGCGGCTCAAGTGGTTCGTCCGCTCGCCCAGCCGGGTGCGCACCCTGTGGAGCACCGCCGGGATGGCGGTCACCGCGATCGGCGTGGTCCTCACCGTGGTGCTGGCGGTGTTCACCACCGCCGCCTTCACCGGCCTGGCGGTGGTCATCGCCGGCGCCGCCATCACGGCCGGGGCCCAGTACATGCCCGCCAAGACCAGGCTGGGCAGCTCGGTGTACGCCCACACCATGGGCTTCCGGAGGTACCTGCTCAGCCCGCGCGCCCAGACGGCCCCTTCCG
This sequence comes from Nocardiopsis sp. NPDC006139, assembly GCF_040614155.1. Taxonomy (NCBI): domain Bacteria; kingdom Bacillati; phylum Actinomycetota; class Actinomycetes; order Streptosporangiales; family Nocardiopsidaceae; genus Nocardiopsis; species Nocardiopsis sp. NPDC006139. Next base: position 23,295 of record NZ_JBEXTT010000022.1, on the reverse strand, counting down.
GCCAGCGCGTCGAGCTCTACTCGCGCTACCTGCCCTACGCCGTCATCTTCGACGACGTCGACCGCTGGTCGCACATCCTGGCCGAGGCGGCGCTGAGCGACCTCACCCCGGAGGAGCTGACCGGCGACGGCCTGGCCTGGTACACCGGACCGCGCGAATGGCGGATCGAGGACTTCTCGGACTCCATCAGCGCGTTCGTGGTGTCCCTGACCGGCATCATCACCAACACCCGCAGGATGCGGGTGCTCAACCAGCTCCAGCGTTCCGAACGCCGGTAGGAGAGAAGAGGGGGAGCGGCCCATGCGCTCGGTCGTGCAGCGGGTGTCGCACGCGTCGGTGACGGTGGACGGCGAGGTGGTCGGGGAGATCACCTCGCCCGGCCTGATGGCCCTGGTGGGGGTGACCCACACCGACACGGAGGCCGAGGCCGCCAAACTCGCCCGCAAACTGTGGACGCTGCGCATCCTGGAGGACGAGCGGTCGTGCTCCGACATCGACGCGCCGCTGCTGGTCGTCAGCCAGTTCACCCTCTACGGCGACGCCCGCAAGGGCCGCCGCCCCACCTGGCAGGCGGCGGCGCCCGGCCCGGTGGCCGAGCCCCTGGTGGACGTGGTGGTCAAGGAGCTGCGCGAACTGGGCGCCACGGTCGCCACCGGGGTGTTCGGGGCCCGGATGTCGGTCGGCCTGACCAACGAGGGCCCCTTCACCGTCCTCCTGGAGGTCTGACCCCCGCGGGCCCCGTCACACGGCCTCGCAGCGCACCAGCACCGACCGGGGCGCCACCGAGGACCCGGACTCCGCCGGCGGGGTCGTGTCCAGCTCCTCGACGACGCGCAGGCCGGACCGCTCCAGCTCCGCGCGCAGCTCCTCCGCGTCGGTGTAGGTGACCGTCTCGCTGGACAGGAACCGGCGGGTCGCCCCCTCGGCGTCGATGATCTCGGAGTACATGTTGGTGATCTGGGTCCCCTCCTCCGGGGTCTGGAACACCGACAGCACGGTGAAGGCGCTGCCGTCCTCCCCCGGGAACGGGAACGTGTGGTAGGCCGGGTCGCCGGCCTTCTCCGGGGCCGGGAAGTGGTCGAACAGCAGCGTCCCGCCCGGGCGCAGGTACGAGCGCGCCGCCTCCAGCAGCGCCCGGCGGCCGGAGGCGTCGAAGGTGTTGACGGACAGCCCGCCGATGAGGACCGCGTCGAAGGGCTCGCCGGGTTCCAGCGCGGTGGCGTCCGCCGCCTCGAAGACGACCTCGCCGGGGGCGTCGGCGGCCAGCGGCCGCCACATCTCCTCGGCCTGGGCGATCATGTCCGCCGACAGGTCCACGGCCGTGACGGTGTGCCCCTCGGCGGCCAGGGCCCGGGCGAACCGGCCCATCCCGCAGCACAGGTCCAGGACGCGCAGCGGACCCGACCCCAGCCGCGCCCGCACCAGGTCCAGGTCGGCGGTGTTGGCCTCGGCCAGGCTCCCGTAGATGTAGCCGTGGAAGCCCTCGTAGATGGGGATCACCTCGGTGCCGGGCAGGTCCAGGCTGTGCACGGCGGCGGTCATACCGATGAAGGTCATGGGGCGGGACGCCTTTCTGCGCGGGTCCGGTGCTGGCCCGGGAGGCGCCCTCGATCCGGACGCCCCCCGTGCTCGGATCCTGGGCGAACCGCCTTTCCGGCGGTTATCCGCGGCTTATCCCGTGCTCCCGCCCTCGGCGGCGCCCGCGCGGCCGACACCCGCCCGGCCCCGGGAACGGGCACGTCCCGGCCACCGGGCGGGAGGCCCGGAACCGGGACGCGAGGGGGCGGTGGTCCCCGGGAGGGGGACGGTCGGTCCGGAGAGGGGCACAGGCCCCCCGGAGAGAGGAACGGGGATCAGACGTCGGCGGTGACCGGCTCGAACTTGTAGCCCAGCCCGCGCACGGTGACGATGTACTTGGGGCTGCCGGGGTCGTCCTCGATCTTGGCGCGCAGCCGCTTGACGTGCACGTCGAGGGTCTTGGTGTCGCCGACGTAGTCGGCGCCCCACACGCGGTCGATGAGCTGCATCCGGGTCAGCACCCGGCCCGCGTTGCGCAGCAGCACCTCCAGGAGCTCGAACTCCTTGAGGGGCAGCTGCACGTTGTCGCCGCGCACGGTCACCACGTGGCGGTCCACGTCCATCCGGACCGGCCCCGCCTCCAGCGCCGTGGGCAGCCCGGGCTCGTCGATGACCTCCCCGCCGCGGCGGCGCAGCACCGCGCGGATGCGGGCCACCAGCTCACGGGAGGAGAAGGGCTTGGTCACGTAGTCGTCGGCGCCCAGCTCCAGACCGACGACCTTGTCGATCTCGGAGTCCTTGGCGGTCAGCATGATCACCGGGACGCTGGACTTCTGCCGCAGGCTCCGGCACACCTCGGTGCCCGACAGGCCCGGCAGCATCAGGTCCAGCAGGACCAGGTCGGCGCCGGTGCGGTCGAAGGTCTCCAGGGCCACGGTCCCGGTGGGCGCCACGGCGACCTCGAAGCCCTCCTTGCGCAACATGTAGGACAGGGCGTCGCTGTAGGACTCCTCGTCCTCGACCACGAGTACACGAGTCACTGTGCCGCCTCCTGACGGTCGGTGTTCCGGGCGGCGTCCAGCCCCCGGTCGTCGGGTCTGGGCAGACGCAGAGTGAACGTCGACCCGGACCCCTCCTTGCTCCACACGGTCACTTCTCCACGATGGTGGGTCATGATGTGCTTGACGATCGCCAGGCCCAGTCCGGTACCTCCGGTGGCCCGGCTCCGAGCGGCGTCCACACGGTAGAACCGCTCGAAGATCCTTTCGAGGTCCTGCTGGGGGATGCCGATCCCCTGGTCGGCGACGCTGATGTCCACGGTGGAACGCGTCAGCGCGACCGAGACGGCGACCCGGGTGTTCTTGGGGCTGTAGGAGACGGCGTTCGCGATCAGGTTGCGCAGCGCCGTGCCCAGCAGCCCCTCGTCGCCCAGGACGGTGATGCCCTCGGCCCCGCTGCCCACCAGCTCGATGCCCTTGGCGTCGGCGGGCATGCGCACCGCGTCCAGGGCCTCCTCCACCACGCCGCCCAGGTCCACCCGGGTGGGCTCGGCCATCGGCTCGGCGCCCTGGATGCGCGAGAGCGTGATGAGGTCCTGGATGAGCGCGGTCAGCCGCGACGCCTCCGTCTGCATGCGGTCGGTGAACCGGCGCACGGCCTCGGGGTCGTCGCTCGCGTCCTGTACGGTTTCGGCCAAGAGCGACAACGCACCGACCGGCGTTTTGAGTTCGTGGGAGATGTTCGCCACGAAATCGCGGCGCACCGCCTCCACCCTCCGGTGCTCGGTCTGGTCCTCGGCCAGCACCAGCACCAGCCCGGTGCCGCCCAGCGGCGCCACCCGCACGGCGAAGGACGTCGCGTCGGGGCCGAACTTGCGCACGGCCACCTCGATCTCGGTCTCCCGGATGACGCCGTCGCGCCGCACCCGGCGGGCGAGCGAGAGGAGCTCGTCGATGACCAGCTCCTCGCCCCGGACGATGCCGAAGGCCCTGGCGGCCGAGGAGGCGCGCAGGACCCGGTCGGCGGAGTCCAGGACCACGGCGGAGGAAGGGAGGGCGGAGAGGACCTCGGCGATGCCCGGCGGCAGTGTGGTGCCGTCGTTCCGCTGCGGGACGGGCGCCGGTCGCTCGGTGGCCCCGGCACGGAAGAACGAGCCCGCCAGAACGCCCACGACGACGCCCGCGACGAGTCCGATGATGCCGGTCAGAGCGGCGAGAAGTTCCCCTTGCACGTTTCGATCGTAAACGTGCGGACTGGACCTTTACCCGGTCAGGGCCTGTGTCATGGCCTAGGTTCTTCCAGCGTTCACCGACTCTTGGCCGACTCTTCAGAAAACCACTGGGAGCATTGACACCATGCGCGATACGTACCACGAGGACCTCGACAGCCTGAGCGAGCGCCTCATCGAGATGACCCGCCTGGCCAGGCACGCCATCGCCCGGGCCACCACGGCACTGCTGGACAGTGACCTGGACGCGGCCCAGGAGGTCATCTCCGGTGACGAGAGGATCAACCGACTCGACCAGGAGGTCGAGGAGACCGCGTTCAGTCTGATGGCCCGGCAGCAGCCGGTCGCGTCGGACCTGAGGACGATCATCACCTCGCTGTACATGCGCGGAGACCTGGAGCGGATGGGCGACCACGCCGTCCACCTGGCCAAGATCGCCCGCCGCCGGCACCCCGACTCGGCGATCCCCGAGCCGGTCCGCTCCATCGTCCTGGAGATGGGCCACCAGGCGGAGATGCTGGTGACCAAGGCCGGGGAGGTCATCCGGCACCGCGACCCCGACACCGCGCTGGAGCTGGACGAGGACGACGACCGGATGGACCGGCTGCGCCGCAAGCTCCTCCAGCGCATCCTCACCCCCGGCTGGGAGTACGGGGTGGAGGCCACCATGGACGTCACCCTGGTGGGGCGGTTCTACGAGCGTTTCGGTGACCACGCGGTGCACGTCGCGGACAACCTCGTCTACATGGTGACGGGGGAGCGGCGGGAGGACTACGAGCCGGAGAGCTGACCGGGTGCGCGCCGCCCGCGGGAGCCGTCCGCAGGAGGGCGGTCCCGGGGCCGGCCCCGGAGGGCGCGCACGGCCCCCGGGATGGTGATACGAATCTCTTCCGGGGCGCTCCGGCGGTGTTCGCGACCGTGTCCGCCGACCCCCGCGCGAGCGGCGCCGATCCCTTCCGCTAAAGGGCCGCGGGCCCTCCCGGACCTGCGCGGATCGGCCTCTCTTGACCGGTCGGGTAGACTTTGTCAAGCCCTAAAAAGTGGTGCTTGACCTGCGTGTTCGCAAACCTAATAGGTACGTTAAGTCACAGATTCATGGTATCCTTGTGGTAGCGGAAGGGGTACCTGTCACATGGCTTTCAAGGTCGGCGACACTGTTGTCTACCCCCATCATGGGGCTGCTCGTATTGAAGCGATCGAGACTCGCACCATTAAGGGCGAGGACAGAACCTACCTCGTTCTGAGGGTCGACAAGGGCGATCTGACGGTGCGTGTGCCGGCCGCGAACGCCGAGGACGTCGGCGTTCGCGACGTGGTGGGGCAGGAGGGCCTGGACAAGGTCTTCGAGGTGCTCCGGGCACCGCACACCGAAGAGCCCACCAACTGGTCGAGGCGCTACAAGGCCAACCTGGAGAAGCTCGCCTCCGGCGACGTCAACAAGGTCGCCGAGGTCGTGCGCGACCTGTGGCGGCGCGACAAGGAGCGCGGTCTCTCCGCCGGTGAGAAGCGGATGCTCGCCAAGGCGCGCCAGATTCTCGTCAGCGAGCTGGCCCTCGCGGAAAAGACCAACGAGGACAAGGCGGAAGCCCTCCTCGACGAGGTTCTCACGAACTGAAGCACGGTCGCGGAATCGCATAATTCATGACGAAAATTCCTCGGGTGGGCGTCGGCACCGACGTCCATCCGTTTTCTCCTGGACGGACCCTTTTTCTGGCCGGTTTGGAATGGCCGGGAGAGGAAGGCGTCAGCGGTCATTCCGATGGCGATGTCGCCGCGCACGCCGCGTGCGACGCATTGTTCTCGGCGTGCGGCCTGGGCGACCTGGGGTCCAACTTCGGCACCGCCGAGCCGCGGTGGAGGGGCGCCTCGGGCGCCGCTCTGCTCACCGAGACGGTCGCCCGCGTGCGCGCGGCGGGGTTCGAGGTCGGCAACATCGCGGTGCAGATCATCAGCAACCGGCCCAAGTTCGCGCCCCGGCGCGCGGAGGCCGAGAAAACGCTCACGGAGATCGTCGGGGCACCGGTGACGGTGTCGGCCACCACCACCGACGGTCTGGGCCTCACCGGGCGCGGCGAGGGCATCGCGGCCATCGCCACCGCCCTGTGCGTCCCCGTGGACTGACACCTGCCGGACACATCGACGCCCCGCGGCCCCGGCCGCGGGGCGTTCGCCGTTTACGGGACCGCCGCCGGGCGGCTCCCGAGGGGCGCACCGGGCCCGGGGAGGCGCGTGGCGGCCGCCGGTCAGGCCGCTCCGGCCGCCCGGCCCGCGGTGCCGGAGCCCGGGCGGAGCGCGGCGCTCACGGCGCCGGCCGCCGCCCGGCCGCGGGCGCCGAGGCCGGTCACTCGTCGGGGCGCAGGGGTTCGCTGCGCACCCGCCGGGAGGGCGGGCCGGAGGCGAAGTCGGGCATCGGCGGCCGCGGGGGCTTGAGGACCATGGGCCGCTTCTCCAGCGCCGGGCGGCGGCGCAGGGGCTCGGTCGTGCGCTCGGCGTCGTCGTCGGCGTCCTCCCGGGGGCGGGCCGCCCCGGGCGGCACGGCGGGCGCGCCGAACCCGCTCCTCCGGGCCCGCCCGGGCTCGGGGGCGGGCGGGGAGGCCGGGGCACGGTCCTCGGCGGGCTCGTCGGTCACGGGTTGGGCCGCCGGGCGGTGGGCGCGGGAGGCGGCGGGCCACAGGGTCCCGTCCTCGTCGGTGTCGGCGGGCTCGTCCGGCTCGCGGTCCTCGGAGCGCTCACCGGTCCGGGGCGCGGAGGGCCACAGGTCGTCGGAGGCGTCCTCCGGGCGCGGGTCGGCGGCGGGCGGGGACCAGAGCGGGCGGTCGTCGGCGAGGTCGTCCGACAGGGCGGAGCGGGAGGCGGCCATCGGGTCGTCCGGAATGCGGAAGGCGGCGCGCACGGCGGGGCCGGTGTCGTGGTCCAGCGCGGGCGCGGGCACCTCCTCCGGAACCTCCGGGGCGTCGTCCTCCGGGGGCGTCCAGACCGGCGGCACGTAGTCGGCGCGGGTCCAGGTGTCCTCGTCGTCCTCCGGCGGCTCCCAGCTGACGCCGAAGGCGGGCGTCTCCGCGAAGTCCTCCTCCGGGGTCTCGGGGGTCTCCTCCTCCAGCGGCTCCGGAACGTCCTGCTCGGGCGACTCGGGGACCTCGGGGGCATCGCCATGCCCGGGTGACTCGGCTGCGGCGGGCTCCAGAGCCGGTGCGTGCTCGGGCGCCTCGGCCTCGTCGGTGACCGGGTCGCCGGGAAGCGGGTCGTGCTCGAAGCCCTCGTCCGGGGCGCTCGCGGGCACGGGCTCCGGAACCGGGGCGGGCATGGGCTCCGGGTTCGGAGCCGGTACGGGCTCGGGGGCCGGTACCGGAGCGAGCGGGGCCAGCGGCGGGTTCTCCGCGGCCTCCTTGATGGGGTTGCCCCCGCGGCCGCCGCGGCGCGGCAGCGGCAGGGTCGGCACCGAGGCCTCCGGCTCCGGGTCCTCCTCGGCGACGGGCTCCGGGTCGGCCTTCCCCGAGACGGGTTCCGGGGTCGCTTCCTCTTCTTCCTCTTCCTCGGCGGCGGGCCCGGGGACGAGCCGCACCGTTTCGGGCCCGTCCGGCTCCGCGGCAGGGGTCGCCGAGGGGCCCAGTCCCAGGCCCATCAGGCGCTCCTCCAGCGAGCGGCCGTCCTCCTCGGCGGACCGCGGCTCCCCGTCGTGCACCACCGCGCGGGCGCGCAGCACCGTCGTGCGGTCGTCCGCCGGTTCGGGGCGGCGTCCGCCGGTGCGGCGCCTGCGCCGCAGGTGGGCGCGGGCCGCCATCCACAGCAGCAGGGCCACCAGCAGCGCCACCAGCGGGGCCACCGCCACGATCACGTTGGCGACCCGCTGCGGGATCGACTCGATCAGCCCCAGGTTGTTGAGCACCATGACCACACCGGCGAAGAGCACCAGCAGCGGGATCAGCACCAGGTCCACCCAGGCGCGGCGGCGCGGCGGCGCGTCGCGCAGCAGGTAGCTGGTCCAGCACGCCATGAGCAGCAGCAGCGTGTACGTCACCGGGAACACGTGGACGAGCAGACCGCCGCGCGGGTGACCGTACTCGGCGAGCCGGAAGACACCGTTATAGGAGATCAGAAGGGCGCACAGACCGATCAGCCCGACGAACAGGGCTCCGCCGGCGAGAGCGCCGACTCCCGTGCCGCGACCCGTGGGGCTGCCGTTGCGTGTTCCTGCGCCGGGGGAATCGTTGTAAGGGGCCATCGCCTTCGCAGCGTAGTCGAGGAGATGCCGTTAACACGAGATTCCGTCCGATTCCGGTGGCTTCGGGACTGCATGCGCCGACGGTGTTCCGTGGTGTTATGTCGGAATATGCAGCATCTCGTGACCTGCCGTTCCGTGGTCACGACGCTTTGTCCCGGGCTATCTCACACGGCAGGTGCCCGAATACGGTTCTCCATATATGAGCACTTCGGGATGTCCGATGAGGAAAACACGGGTACCGGGCCCCACTCGCGCCCCCGTATCAGCCCGACCGGGGGAGGCGGTTTGTGACGCCGGTGTGAGGGGAAAGACGATACGCTTGACAACGTGAGTCTGCGCTTCTATGACACCAGTGCCCGACAGGTCCGCGACTTCGTCCCCCTGCGCGAGGGACACGCCTCCCTGTACCTGTGTGGTGCCACGGTGCAGGCGCCGCCCCATATCGGACACATCCGGTCCGGGGTGAACTTCGACATCCTGCGCCGCTGGCTGACCTACAAGGGCTACGAGGTCACCTTCTGCCGCAACGTCACCGACATCGACGACAAGATCATCAGGGTCGCCGCCGACGAGGGCGTGCCCTGGTGGCAGGTCACCGAGCGCAACCAGCGCGCCTTCACCCACGCCTACGACGTGCTGGGCTGCCTGCCGCCCACCGTCGAGCCGCGCGCCACCGGCCACGTGCCGGAGATGGTCGAGCTCATGCAGCGGCTCATCGACGCGGGGCACGCCTACGCCGCCGACGACGGCTCCGGCGACGTCTACTTCGACGTGCGCTCCTTCCCGCCCTACGGGGACCTGTCCAACCAGCGGCTGGAGCAGGTGCAGCCCGCCGCCGACTCCGACCCCGACCGGGACAAGCGCGACCCCCGCGACTTCGCCCTGTGGAAGGGCGCCAAGCCGGGCGAGCCCACCTGGCCCACCCCGTGGGGGCGCGGCCGCCCGGGCTGGCACCTGGAGTGCTCGGCGATGGCCACCAAGTACCTCGGGCCCGCCTTCGACATCCACGGCGGAGGCCTGGACCTGGTCTTCCCGCACCACGAGAACGAGATGGCCCAGTCCCGCGCCGCCGGGGACGCCTTCGCCCAGTACTGGCTGCACAACGGTCTGCTGAAGATCGGCGGCGAGAAGATGGCCAAGTCGCTGGGCAACTCGATGCGCATCCCGCAGATGCTGGAGAAGGTGCGCGCCGTCGAGCTGCGCTACTACCTCGGCCAGGCGCACTACCGCTCCACCATCGACTACTCCGACGAGGCGCTCCAGGAGGCCGCGGTCGCCTACCAGCGCGTCGAGGGCTTCCTCACCCGCGCCGTCGAGGTGCTGGGCGAGGTCGTCCCGGCCGAGCGGGTGCCCGCCGAGTTCGCCGCCGCGCTCGACGACGACCTGGGCGTCTCCCAGGGGCTCGCCGTCGTGCACGGGCACGTCCGCGAGGGCAACACCGCCCTGGCCGGGGGCGCCAAGGAGAGGGCCGCCGAACTCGCCGGAGAGCTGCGCGCCATGCTCGACGTGCTGGGCCTGGACCCGCTGAGCGGGCAGTGGTCCTCCGGCGACCAGGGGCTGCGCGAGGTCGTCGACGCGCTCGTGGCCGTCGCCCTCCAGCAGCGCCAGGCCGCCCGCGGCCGCAAGGACTACGCGGCCGCCGACGCCATCCGCGACGGGCTCGCCGACGCGGGCGTGGTGGTGGAGGACACCCCGCAGGGTCCGCGCTGGGACCTGCGGCGGGGCTGAGGGCAGCGCACATGGTCAGGGGTGGGGCGGCCCCCCGGTTTCCACGGTAGGCCGCCCCGCCGTCCGCCGCCACGGGGGCGCCGGGGCCTGTGGACAACACGTTCGGTACCGGCTCGGCGGTACCCTGGGGGTTTGCCGCCGCCATCGGCGACGCGGCACCCCAACGGCCGGAGAACGCTTCCGGCATGCTCGCGATACGTAGCGGAGGGACGGCGACCATGCCGGCGAAGAAGAGCAAGAAGGGCCCCACCAAGGGCAGCGGCGGCAAGGGCCGCCGGTCCCTGGAGGGCAAGAAGGGCACCCTGCCCGCCGAGCAGCGGCACTGGTACGACGGCAAGCAGCGCTCCAAGGCGATCCGCCGGGCCAAGGAGGTGGAGGCCTCCGGGGGCGCTCCGCGGTCGTCCCGTTCGGCCGAGCCCGAGCGCCGCCGGATCGACTCCGACCTGCTCGTGGGCCGCAACCCCGTGCTGGAGGCGCTGCGCGCGGGCATGCCCGCCAGCCGCCTCTTCCTCTCCAACAGCCTCGACGCCGACGACCGCGTCAACGAGGCCGCCCGCCTCGCCGGCGAGCAGGGCGTGGAGGTGCTGGAGGTCACCCGCGCCGAGCTCGACCGGCGCTGCGACAGCAACGGCCAGCCGGGCGCCGTCCACCAGGGCATGGCCCTGCAGGCGCGGCCCTACCGCTACCTGCTGCCGGAGGACCTCCTGGAGCGCGCGCTGGACGGGGACGAGCCGGCGCTCATCGTCGCCCTCGACGGCGTGACCGACCCGCACAACCTCGGCGCCATCGCCCGCTCCGCGGCCGCCTTCGGCGCCGACGGCCTGCTCATCCCCGAGCGCCGCTCCGCCGGCGTCACCACCACCGTGTGGAAGACCTCGGCGGGCACCCTGGCCCGGCTCCCGATCGCGCAGGCCACCAACCTCACCCGCGCCCTGGAGGCCTTCAAGAAGGCGGGCGTGTTCGTCGTCGGCCTCGACGCCGACGGTGACGCCGCCATCCCGGGCCTGGACCTGGCCACCGGTCCGCTGGTCGTGGTGGTGGGCTCCGAGGGCAAGGGCCTGTCCCGCCTGGTGCGCGAATCCTGCGACGTGATCGCGAGCATCCCGATCCGCAACGCCGAGTCGCTCAACGCCTCCGTCGCCGCCGGGGTGTCCCTCTACGAGGTCGCCCGCCTGCGCGCCGAGCAGCGGGACTCCTGACCCCCGCCGCCCCCGGGTCCGCCACGGACCCGGGGCGGGCTTTTCCGAGTAGGCCGAAACGCGCCTCACCCGGTACCATTCGGGTGGACGCGGCTCCCCTCGCGGAGCCCGACGCCCCGCCGGCGTAGCTCAATTGGCAGAGCAGCCGCCTTGTAAGCGGCAGGTTAGGGGTTCAAGTCCCCTCGCCGGCTCTCACCTTTCCCGCCCGGGGACGTTTCCGGGGCGGACATGTCAGTGTGCACTGCCCCCGCGCGGCCCGGCCGACGCCCCGCGCCATGCCTTCGTCCGACGCTTCGCGTTCGCTTCTCCCGGCTCGGGCCGTGCCGCATCCGGGTACGGCGGGGCCCGCGGTCGCGAGCGTTCGCTCGCGGCCACGGGCCCGTGCGGTCAGGGCCGGGCGCTAGCCGGCGCGGCCGGACCGGGGCAGGCCCAGGCGGCCGCGGGTGACGACCACGAGGGCCACCGCGACGAGCCCGACCAGCGCCACCTCGACCGCCCCGGCGGGGGAGCCCGCCACGACCGCCTTGAGGCCGGAGACGACGTTGATCGCGGCGTGGGCGAGCACCGGGGCCAGCACCCCGCCGCGGGCGGAGTTGAAGACGTTGCCCAGGATGACGGTGAGGCCGACGCAGAGCAGCGCGTAGGCGGGGAAGTACATGTCCGCCTGGAGGGTGCCGGCCATCGCGAACAGCGGCGCGTGCCACACGGCCCAGATCGCTCCGAGCATCACGTTGGCGGCCGTCGGGGACAGGACGCCCTGGAGCCGGGGCAGGGCGAACCCGCGCCAGCCCAGCTCCTCGTTGCCGCCGCCGGCCAGCGCGATGAGCACGAACTGCGCGGGCACCATGACCAGCGCCGCGCGCAGCAGGTCTTGGTCCAGGGCGGTGTTCCCCAGGAGGACCGGGATCGCGGCGGCGCCCGCGATGGCCAGCAGGGCCAGGAGCGCGATCGCGTAGGGCAGGAGCGCGCCGCGGCGCCCGATCGAGTAGCGCCGGAAGAGGGCGCCGACCCCGGCGCGGCCCTGGGTGGCGGCCGTGACGACCACCGCCGCCACCATCGGCCCGAAGCCGCCCGCGATCACCGCCGGCATCGGGTCGCCGCCCTGGAGCAGGAGGCCGCCCGCCCACCAGGCGGTCCAGGAGAAGGCGAAGGCGATCACGAGGAACGCGCTGAGGCCGCGGGGGTCGACGGCCGTCGTGCGCGCCGCGTCGACGGGGGCCGTGTCGGCGGAGGGCGCGGGGGAGCGGGGGCGGGTCTGCGTGACAGGGGAGTGGGTGTCCATGGCCGGAAACCTACACTGTTTGAGAACGACATACAACGTATGATTCCCGCTAGGCTGTAGGTCATGACCGACACCGCACCCGAACAGCAGTTCGACAGCGTCTTCCACCGTCCCGAGCGCCGCCGGAGATCCCAGCCCGTGCTCAGCCGCGAGCGCATCGTCGCCGCGACCATCGCCCTGCTGGACCGCGAGGGCGCCCCGGCGCTGACCATGCGCAAGGTCGCCGCCGAACTCGGCGTGCACGCGACGAGCCTGTACTGGTACGTCGAGCGCCGCGAGGACCTGGTGGACCTGGCCGTGGACGAGATCCTGGCCGCGGCCGCCGCGGCGCTGCCGGGTCCGGACGAGCCGTGGGACACCGCCGTCAAGGAGACCGCCCGCCGGTTCTACTCGGCGCTGACCGCGCACACCTGGGCGGCGGAGTTCGCCGGCTCCCGGCCGCTGATCGGCCCGAACGCGGTCGCCCTGTCGCGCCGCGTCATCGCGGCCCTGGAGAGGAGCGGGGAGGACGAGGAGGCGCAGGCGGTCGCGATCCGGGCGGTCGCCAACCAGATCCTCGGCGCCGCCACGACCACCGTCGCGATGCGCGCGACCCGGTCGAGCGCCCCGGAGGTGCACGAGGAGGCGCGCGCCGCCGCGGTGTCGGGCTCGGACGCCCTCGCCGTGGAGAACGCCTACTTCGACCAGGGGATCGACCTGCTGCTGGAGGGGATCAGGGCACGCCGCGGCCCGTCCCCGTCCTAGGCGTGCCGGACCCGCACGGCGGAGTGCGGGGAGGCCCTCCGCCGGGACACGTCGCGCCGGACCGCCGCCGCACGTCCCGGAGCGGTGGGACCGCGGTGGCAGGATGCTGCCGGGCGGAACCCTTCCGGCGGCGCGGGGCCGCGGGTAGGGTCGTCGGCCATGGACACACTCTCCGCGGCGGGGCCGGCGCGGCCCTGCGGCGTGCGCCCCGGGCGGACCGGGTGAGCGGCGGCGGGGAGCGCCCGGACCGCGTGCGCATCAGCGTGGACCTGGACCGGGACGACTACCGGCTCATGCGGCGGCTCGTACTGGAACTGGGGGAGGCGGCCGACCGCCCGGCGCTCACGCACTCCTCCGTGTGGCGGGCTCTGCTGGCGGAGCTGGGCGAGGACGACGCCCTGGCGGCGCGGGTCGCCCGGCGCCTGCGGCGCGGCCCGGACCGCTCCCGCGCGCCCGGGGGCCCCGGCGCGCCCGCCGTCACTCCCGGACCAGCCGCAGACCGATGAGTTCGAGGCCGTAGCGCAGCCTGCGGAAGTACGTGGCCCGGCTCAGGTGGAGGCGGATCGCGAGCCGTTCGTGGCCGCGCACCCCGTCCAGGTAGTAGTGCTCCAGGATCCGGCCGGCCTCGGCCTCCTCCGCCGAACCGCTCGCGGCCAGGGCGCGCACCTCCTCGCGCAGCCGCGCCCGCAGGTCGGCCGGGGAGGCGGCGCCGCTGAGGGCCAGCAGCGGGGTGCCGCGGAGCCGCCCGGGCGAGTCGATGTGGGTCAGCGCGTGGCGGACCTCGCGCCCCAGCGCGCCCGCGCCGCCCGCGTCCGCGGCGGGCGCCGCCAGGCGTTCGGCCCACTCCAGGAACGCGTCCGAGCCGAAGTCCTGGCCGTGGACCTCCGGGCCTCGGCCGCAGCGGTAGACGTCGTCGACGGTGCCGCCGTGGTGCCGGAACCTCAGCGCGTGCAGGAGCCGCTGGTAGCCGGGGTTCACCGTGGAGACCGTCAGGTACAGGCCGAGCGCCATCACCCGGTGCAGGATGGACCGCAGCAGCTGGGCGTGCAGCCCCCGGTCCGGGCAGAAGGCGGCACCCAGGAGCAGGCTGTGGCCGGCGCCCGCGTACCGGGTGAGCAGGGTGTCGGTGTGCTGTTGCAGGAGCGGCTCCACGGAGTCGATCGTCCGGTCCTCCACGCGCAGCAGGCCGCTGACGCCCACGGGCTCCCCCCGCGCGTCGTGGACGAGCAGGAAACCGTCGGGATCGGTGCGCATCCACCCCTCCACGAGCCGGTCCGTGCGCCGCGGGTCCAGCCCGCTGTGCCCGGCCCACCGATTCATGAGCTCGCCGACCGTGTCCGCGTCGTCCGCCGAGGCGGGCCGGACGAGCCCGTCCTCGGGGCTGCCGGGGAAGAGGGTCGCCTGCACCGCCTCCTCGTCGGAGAGGGCGATGATGCCCTCCAGGATCCGGCCGCGCCGCGGTCCGGGGGGCTCCTCCAGCAGCATCCTGCGGCGGTGGGCGGCCGCGCGGCCGCGGGTCTCGCGGTGGCCCGAGGGCTGCCGGGTCCGGCGGGCCAGCGCCAGCACCCGGCGGAAGGGCTCGGACAGGACCAGGCCCGCCTCGGTGCCGTAGACCACGCTCAGCCCGGCGAGGGCGGCGAACGCCTCGCCGTCGACGCCGATCGTCTCCTGGTCGCCGCCCCACACGCTGGCCAGGTCCTGGAGGGCGTCGGCCCAGGCGCGGCCGGGCGCCTCGCGGTCCAGCCGGTCCAGGATCTCGGGCGCGACCCGGACCGCCACCGCGCCCGGCTCCGCGGCCGCGCCCCCGTGCAGCGCGCGGCAGGCGGCCTCGGCGATGAACGGGTTGCCCGCGGCGAGGTCGGTGACGACCCCCAGAGCGCGCGGGTCGTGCACCTGGGCGCGCTCGGCGATGCCGCGGACCTCCTCGTCGCGCAGCGTGCGGAACGGGACCACCCGGGCCCCGGACAGCGCCCATCCCGGGCGGGACAGGAGGGAGCGCCGCGACACGACCAGCACCGGGCGGCCGCCCGGTGCCCGGTCCCGCAGCGCGTCCAGCGCCGCCAGGCCGGCGGGCCCGTCGGCGCCGTCCGCGACCAGGGGGCGCGCGGTGTCCTCGGCAAGCGCGCTCCGCAGGGCGTCGGCGGCGCCGGGCGACTCCAGGTCCACGACGGGCAGGGGCGCGAGGCGCGCCGCCAGCGACGACTTCCCGCAGCCCAGGGGGCCGACGAGGTTCACCAGGGGATGGCGCTCCAGGGCGCCCAGCAGATCCTCCGGTGTGGTCTGCCGTGGGGGAGCGGCGGCCGGTGGGGCGTGCATGGGATCTCGCGTTGCCTTCCGGGGGAGGGGGCGCGGTGAGGGGCCCATTGAAGCAGGGGCCCGCGGCGCCGGGAACCCCCCTGTTCCCCGTGAGAGAGGATGAGACGTTCATGAGACCGCGACCGAGCGGGCCTCGGTTAGCTTTTCCCCGTGGTTCCGGTGCGTGGCCGGGACCGGACTCGGAGAGCGTCATGGAGACTCGCACCATGTCCGTGCTCGGGCTGAACGGTGTCGAAGAGGACGTCTACCGCCATTTCCTCCGCAACCCCGGTTCGCCCGAGGCGACCGCGCGCCCGGCCGTCCCGCGGGGCGGGGCGGAGGTGGACGCCGCGGTGGCCAGGCTGCGGGGGCTGGGCCTGCTGCACGGGGACGGGGACGGCGTGTGGGCCGCCGACCCCGCCGCGGCGGTCGCCCGGCTGTCGGAGGACCGGCTGGAGCGCGTCCACTCGACCATCCGGGAGATCGCGGACATCGGCCCCATCATGCGGTCGTTGCAGCAGGACGGCCCGTATCCGCCGCGGGGGCGGGCGCCCGCCGCCGGAGCGGGGGGAGCGCTGGTCAGGCTGGAGACCCTGCCCCTGGTGCGCACGCACATCGACCAGCTCGCGTTCACGGCCCGCACCGAGATCCTGGCCAGCGAGCCCTACGACGTCCTGTCCCCGGAGAACATCCGGCACGCCCGCCCGCTCGACCTGCGGTGCCTGCGCCGGGGCGTGGTCCTGCGCAACCTCGTCCGCGCCGACGCGGCCGGGGACGCGGCGACGCTGGAGCACCTGCGGGTGCTGCGGGCGGCCGGGGCGCAGGTGCGGGTGGCCGACCGGCTCTCGGATCTGATGCTGGTCTACGACCGGCGGACGGCCCTGGTCCCCCTGGACCCCCGGGATTCGGGCCGGGGCGCCTTCCGGGTCGAGGAGGCGAGCCTGGTGGAGAGCCTCGTCCGCTACTTCGACCGGCTGTGGGACGACGCCCGCGACCTGGGCGAACTCCTGGGAGAGGGCTCCGAGACCGCCGCACCGACCGAGGCCCAGCTGCGGGTCCTGGAGCTGATGTGCACGGTCAGCAAGGACGAGACCGGGGCACGGCGCGCGGGCATGTCGCTGCGCACCTACCGGCGGCACATCTCCGACCTCCTCACCCTGCTCCAGGCCAACAACCGGGCCCGGGCCGCGCTGGAGGCCCGGGAGCGCGGCTGGGTCTGACGCCCCGCGGCCCGCACCCGCCCCCGCCCCCCGGCCCCCGGGGCGCGGCACGCGGCCGCCGGGGGCGGCCCGCGCTCAGCGCGCCGACCCCCGCGCCCCCTCCGGGGCGAGCGACGGGACCCGCAGGCCGAACTCCCGGCGCAGCGCCGAGCGGGCCGCCAGGAACCCGCTCATGCCGTGCACGCCCGGCCCCGGCGGAGTGGCGGCCGAGCAGAGGTAGACGCCCCGTAGCGGCGTCCGGTACGGGTCCCACCGGGGGACCGGCCGCAGCAGGCTCTGCCGCAGCGAGATCAGGCCGGTGCCGATGTCCCCGCCCACGTAGTTGGGGTTGTAGCGGGCGTAGTCGGCCCCCGACATGCCGCGCTCGGCCACGACGGTGTCGGTGAACCCCGGCGCGTACCGTTCGATCGCCGCCCTGACCACGGGCAGGGGGTCCTCTTCGGAGCCCGGGGGCAGGTGGGCGTACGCCCAGACGGGCCGCAGGCCCCCGACCGCGCGCCCGGGGTCCGCGACGGCGGGGTCGACCACGAGCACGAACGGCTCCTCCCCCCGCATCCCGCGAGCGTTCGCCGTCTCCTGGCGGAGGATCCGCGCGGCGGTCCCCCCCAGGTGCACGGTCCCCGCCCGCCCGACGCCGGGGGCCGCCCAGGGGATCGGCTCCGACACCAGGAAGTCGGCCTTGCCCGCGGCGGGCCCGTACCGGTAGCGGCTCAGAGCGCGCAGGTAGCCCGGGGGCAGCCGCCCCGGCGCCAGCCGCGGCAGGGCGGTCGGCGCCGTGTCCAGCAGGACGGCCCGCACACCGCCGAGCCGGCGCAGGTCGGTGACCTCCTCTCCGGTGACCAGGGTCCCGCCGTGCGCCCGGATGTCGTCGGCCAGCGCCGTGACGATGCTCCGGCCGCCGCCCTCGGGCAGCGGCCACCCGGGCCCGTGGGCGAGCTGGGCCAGCAGCAGGCCGACGGCGGCCCCGGGCAGCGAGGGCAGCGGCCCCAGGACGTGGGCGGCGGTCCCGGCCAGCAGCGCGGGCGCCTCCTCCCCCCGGAAGAGCGCGTAGCCCGCCCGGGTCCCCATGAGGAGCGTGCGCACCGCGGTGGCCGGGGCCGCCCGCAGGCCGCCGGGCAGGCGCATGTCGGAGAGCAGCAGCTCCACCATGTCCCGGCCGCGGGCGAGCAGGGGCTCCATCAGCGCGCGCCAGCGCGGCCCGTCCGGGCCCAGCCCGGCGCAGGTCGCGTCGAGGTCGTGCCAGGCCAGGGCGGCCCGGTCCCCGCCCAGGGGGTGGGCGTAGCTGACCTCGGGCCGCAGCAGGCGCACTCCCCGCTCGGCGAGGCCGAAGCCCCGGAAGAACGGCGAGGCGGCGGCCATGGGGTGCACCGCGGAGCAGACGTCGTGGACCACGCCGGTGCCGAACAGGTCCGCGCCGCGCAGCCCGCCGCCGAGCTGTTCGGCGGCCTCGTACACCACGACGCGCAGTCCGGCGCGGGCCAGGGTGACCGCCGCGGCCAGGCCGTTGGGCCCGCTGCCGACCACGGCGGCGTCGAACTCGCTCACGTGCGGTCCTCCCGGACGGTCATGTCACTGCCACCCGTTGCCCCGGGGCAGGGGCGCGGGGCCGGTCGCGGCCCGGGTCGGGGCGGCGGGATGCGGGTTCATACCGAGACTCCTGAACTGTGGGAACCGGTGGGTTCTGGTGTACCCGGTGCCTCCCCGGAGGGGTCGTGCACCAGGGCCGCGGTGGCCAGGCGGCGGTACAGGCCGTCCTCGCGGAGCAGGTCCGCGTGGCGGCCGACGGCCCTGACCCTGCCCTCCTCCAGGACGACGATGCGGTCGGCCTCGGCCACGGTCGAGATGCGGTGGGCGATGGCGACCACGGCGCACCGGCGCGCGATGCGCCGCAGGCTGTCGCGGAGCGCCCCCTCGGCCTCCGCGTCCAGGTGGGCGGTGGCCTCGTCGAGCAGGACGACCTCGGGCCGCCGTACCAGGGCGCGGGCCACGCACAGCCGCTGGCGCTGGCCGCCCGACAGGCCGTTCCCCTGGTCGCCGATGAGCGTGTCCAGCCCGTCGGGCAGGGACGCGACCACCTCGGCCAGCCCCGCCAGTTCGACGGCCTCGCGGACGTCGTCGTCGGTGGCGTCCGGCGCCCCGTACGCGATGTTCTCCCGCAGCGTCCCCGTCATCGCCACACTGTCCTGCTGGACGTAGCCGACCCGGTCTCGGACGTGGGACGTGGGCAGGTGCGCGATGTCGCGGCCGTCCAGCAGCACGCTCCCGCCGCTCGGCCGGTAGAACCGCTCGATGAGCTGGAACACCGTCGTCTTCCCCGCGCCCGAGGGGCCCACCAGGGCGGTGAGGCCGCGGGCCGGGACGGTGAAGGAGACGCCGTCGAGCACGGGGCGGTCCCCGTAGGCGAAGACGACGTCGCGCAGCTCCACGGCGGGGCGGTCGCCGCCGGCCGGGTCCGGCGGGGCCGGCGCCGCGACCGCCCCGACGCCGGCGTCCTCCTGCGGGAGCCGGCTCAGCTCGTCCACCCGTTCCAGGGCGGCCCGGCCCTGGAGATGGGTGCCGATCGAGATGAACACCACGACCAGAGGCGACACGAGGTAGAAGAGGTACATGGTGAACGCGGTGAAGGCCGCCGGGTCCACCGTCCCCGTGGCGACGCGCACCATGCCGATGCCCAGCACGGCCGCCAGCGACGCCTGGAGCCCGACGTTCAGGACCGGGGTGAACAGGGCGTTGAGCACGGTGACGCGGTTGCCGGAGGCGCGGGCCCGGTCGGCCAGGCCGGCCAGCCGCTCCTGCTCGGCGTCCTCGGCGCCCGCCCCCTTGACCGTGGGCAGGGCGGTGAGCACGCGCTGGAGGTCGGCGCCGAACGCGCCGGTGTCCTCCCGGTTGGCCAGGGCCGCGCGGCGCAGCGCCCGCGCCAGCCCGACGCCGCCGAACGCCGCGACGCCCAGGCAGGCCAGGGTGAAGAGCATCAGGCCCGGGTCGGTCCAGGCCATCATGGCCACGCACCCGAGCACGACCATCCCGTTGAGGATGATCTGCGCGAGGCTCTGGGTCAGGGACACCTTCATCAGGGAGGTGTCCCCGACCAGCCTGGTGTGCACGTCGCCCATCCTCTGCCCGTCGAGGTGGGCGAGGTCGGCGCGCAGGACCCTGCCGGACAGCAGGACCCGCGTGTCGCGGACGATGTTCTCCCCCGCCCGGCCGATGAGCACGCCCTGGGACGACGACAGCACCGCGTCCGCCAGGAACAGGGCCACCAGCAGGACGATGGGTCCGGTGAGCGGCCGGCCCTGCCCGGCGGCCTGGATCAGCCCGGCCAGGAGCGCGGGCTGGGCCAGCGTGGTGACCACTCCCGCGGCGCCCACGGCGATCCCCGCCCCGAGCAGGCGCCGCTGCCCCCGGGCCAGCCCCGCGATGATCCCCTCACCGCGCGGCGCCGTCACCGGCCGCCCCCGTTCCCGGCCGCCGTGTAGCGGCTGATGTGGACGGGGCTGGACGCCTCGTCGAACGCCCCGCCCGACCAGTCGCCCCACCGGGAGACCGGGACCAGCCCGGCCTGCTCCGCGTAGCGGTCCACCTCCTCGGGGGTGGTGAGCCGGGTGATCTCCGTGCCCGGGTGCACGTTCCCGCCCTCGTGCCACAGGTGCGTGGTGTGCCACAGCGTCCGTTCCGGGATGAGGGTGGAGTAGGTCTGCACCCCGGTTCCGGGCTCGGGGTAGGGGATGTAGAACGAGGCCCGCAGGCGGCCCTCGTGCAGGGCGGCCACGAACCCGGGGTTGTGCGTCTCCACGACCAGCGTGCCGCCGGGGGCGAGCCGCCGGGCCGCGCGGAGCACGGCCGCCCGCTGCTCCTCGGGGGTGAGGATCTGGGACAGCGTCCCGCAGACGCAGTAGACCAGCCCGTACCCGGCGCCGTCCTCGTAGACGCGGATGTCCCCGTGGACGGGCCGGACCCGCGCCCCGGTGGAGGCGACCGCCTTCCGGAGCCGGTCGAGCATCTCCGGCGAGGAGTCCACGCCGGTCACCTCGCCGACGAGCGCGGAGAGCGGCACCGCGATCCGGCCCGTCCCCACGCCCAGTTCCAGGGTGGCGCCCCCCGGGTGCAGGCCGGCCAGTGCCGCGGCGGTGACCCGGTCGGAGCCGTCCTGGGGGAAGAGCCGGTCGTAGAAGCGGGCGAACGCGCGCCCGTAGCCGCAGTCCGCGACGGCGCCGGACTCCTCGGTGCCGGTCGCCCATCCGGTGTCGGCGGTCATGCGGGGACTCCTTCCACCCCGCGCGCCGGGGTCCGGCGCAGGGGCGTGTAGGGCGAGACGAAGAGGACCTCGGGCTCCTCGGAGTCGTCGTATCCGGCGTTGCGGGTCAGGGAGAACTGGAAGCCCTTGACGGGGGCGCCCCCGGAGGCGGCGATCACGTCGCCCAGGTGGGAGCACAGGATCCGGTAGGAGGGCAGGGTCCCGGCCGGGCCGAACCCCTTGTCGAGGTGGCGCAGCACCTCGGTCCCCAGGTCGAAGACGGCCTTCTCCGAGCGCCGCTCGGGGTACCAGGCGAACTGCCGCAGGCGGCGGCCGACGATGACCTCCAGCGGGACCCACTCCGACGTCTCGTCGGCCTCGGAGAGCGTTCGGTAGTAGAACTGGAAGTCGTGCCGGGCCGGGGTCGGGGCGAAGAAGCACCAGTTGGGGAAGAGCGTGGACAGCGGGTCCATGCGCCGCACGCGGTTGAACGAGGGGTGCGGGTGCTGGGCGCACATGGTGCCCACCAGCAGGGCCGCGGCGGCCAGGCGGACGAGGCCTCCGGTGCCCCCCAGGAGGGGGCGGCGTGCAGTGGTGCGGGGGGTCATCGCTCCTCCGTCGTGGTCGGTGCGGGGGCGGTCCCGGTGCTCTCGGCCAGGAACTCCAGCAGGAGCCCGGCCGCCCGGGCCGCGTGGTAGGGGTCGGTCAGCAGGTCGTCGTGGTCGCTGCCGGGGATGACGGCGCAGCGGACGGTCCGGTCGGCGGAGTGCGCGGCGGCGAGTTCGCGGTGCAGCTCCAGGTGGTCGGGGTCGCGCTCCACGGTGTGCTGGGCGGACAGCACCAGGGCGTGCGCGTCCAGGGGCTCCAGCGGGCCGGAGAAGTCGCCGAAGTCCCGCTCCACCGCCTCCCACTCCCGGAGCGCGGCGTTCCACACCCGGGAGTCGACGGTCTCGGTCAGCGCCCGGGCCCGTACCTGGTCGGGCAGGCTGCGCACCCAGGAGGGGGTGGACATGAGCACGCCCATCCCCAGCCGCAGGCTGACCGCCACCGTGCGCAGCGCCCCGCCGACCTTGGCGGAGTTCTCCGCCTGCTGGTTCGACCGGTGCAGCTGGTCGGGGTGCGAGCTGTCGAGGTACACGACGCCGTGCACGCGCTCCCCGAGGACGGCCGCGGCCCGGCGTGCGATCTCGCCGCCCAGGGAGTGCCCGGCCAGGACCACCCGGCGCCCTTCGGGCACCGCCCCGGCGACGAGGTCCACCAGGTCGTCGACGGACTCGTCGAGGGTGTAGGGCCCGGTCGCCCCCCGGCGGCTGGCGCCGTAGCCCGCCCTGCCGGGGACGAGCCACTGCCGGCCCTGCTCGTTGAGGGCCCGGGTGTACCAGCTGAAGTGCAGGGGGATCGCGCCGAGGCCGTGCACGAAGACCACGACCGGGTCCGTCCGGTCCGCGGAGGCGGTCCCGTGGTAGGCGATGGTGTTGCCGTGCCGGGTGGTGACCCGGCCTCCCGGTGTCGGGTGGTCCAGGACGGTGGCGCGGCGGTGGGCGGCGACCGCGGCGGACGCGGCCGCGGTGCCCAGCGCCAGCAGCCCCGCCACCGCGGGCAGGCGGTCGTCGCGGTCGGCCGTGGCGGGCAGGGAGCGCGGGGCGCTGGTGTACATCACCATCGGGTACATGGCGGCGAAGGCGGGCAGGAACCGCCCCAGGCCCATGACGACCCCGTTGGCCACGTGGAAGAGGAGGACGGACCCGAGCACCGGCCGGACCAGCGCGCCGCCCCTGGCGTAGAGCACCGGGAAGAGGCACTCCAGGGCCAGGACGCCGTGCGCCACCAGGCGGGAGGCCCGCGGGAACCTCCGGGTCAGCCTCCAGACGCCCTCGTGGCCGTAGGTGCGCGTGCGCATCACCCCCGACAGGGCGTCGCCCGTCCGCCATTCCCGGCCCAGGAGCTTGACCCAGCCGGAGAACAGGTACGAGAGGGCGCACTGCCCGGCCACGTACCACATCAGCGCGTCCTTGACCGCGGGCGAGGAGGAGAGCCGGGCCAGGCCGGTCGCGGTCTGCACCACGATCGCCGCCTGGTCCGACCCGTCGGTGCCGTAGCGCAGGGAGGGGTAGAGCAGCGTCCCGCTCACCCCGAGGAAGAGGGCGCCCGCCCCGCGCCAGCGGCCGCGGCCGGGGAGCAGCAGCGCCGAGCCGACCGCGACGCGGGCGGCGTGCAGGGCCGTGGCGGTGCGCCGGTCGGAGGCGAGGTCCAGCACGGCCCGCAGGGGGCGGCCGTAGCCGGCGTACCCGTCGCGGGAGATGGCCCACTCGTTCAGCCGGGAGGGGCCGTGGCGGTGCCGGTCGAACAGGTACTCCGCGCTGGAGACCAGGGAGGTGAGGGCGGAGATCCGCTCGGAGGCCCCGAGGGCCTGGTCGCGGGTGAGGGGGACGGGGCCCAGGAGGGCGGACAGGGCGCGGCCCGCGAGCCTGCGGACTCGCCGGGTTCTGCCGGAGGCGGGCATGGGGGACCTTCCTGTGGGGGAGGGGCGGTGGACCCGATCATGGTCATCCGGGCCGTGGACAAGCTCCACAAGATCGGCGACGACGGCGTCCGGGAGATCCTCACCGGGGGCGGGCTGAGCGCC